>JAFGOE010000120.1 GCA_016926625.1 Candidatus Zhuqueibacterota bacterium | reverse complement strand
GCGTCGATACGCACGTTAGGGATGTAATAACTATTCGTCGACGTCAGCGCAGCACGCGCGAGCACGACGGGCGATAGTGTGCAATAGGCACCGCCGTCGAGCAGGATGTCGACCTCCAATCCCATAATTACGCCCGCATCGTTGACATAGGCGACCAGTCGCTGATACGACGGGTGCCTCTTGGTTGAGAATTGTACATCTTCGGTTCGATCCAGTACCAGCGATACCGGGTGTCCGGACTTCACGGCCAATATGGCAACGTGCCCGGCTAACAGGGACGGGTAGTCCTCTTTGCCGCCAAACGCCCCGCCGGTGGTCTCGTGGATGACGGTGATGTGCTTTTTCCCGTCGAACATCACATCCAGGGCGCGTTTAATGTAATAGGGGCACTGCATCGAGCCATGAATCTCGATGCGATCGTCTACAGGAATAGCGATAATCGCCTGCGGTTCCAGGTAGACATGCTCCTGAAATCCGGTACGCGCCTCGATCTCGATCTTATTGAGCTTTTCTCGCTTCACCCGATTCAAATCGCCATTTTCGATATGGATTTCCTTGAAAACATTGTTCGTACCGTAGAGCAGGATATCGCTCCCTTCCGAGGCCATCATATCGTCCACATACGGCAGCGGCTTATAGTCGATCTCGATGTTCTCTGCTGCCTTATCCAGCAGCGCCTTATCGGGTGCAGCGATCAACACGATGGGCTCGCCGATGTAATTGACCCGCTTCTCCGCTAAAAACGGCATATCGTCTTCCAGCATGCTGACGTAATTATTCGGGATATCCGCAGCGGTCGCAACAACCACCGCATCCCAGTTAAATTCAGGATTGAAGTGTATGTCCAGGATATCGGCGCGCGGGTATGTGCTGCGAATAGTAAGGGCATGCCAGAGATCAGGGATTCTCAGATCGTCCGTGTATTGGGCTGATCCGTTAATTTTTTCCTGCGCGTCGATGCGATAGTTCTTCGGGTCTGACGTCATTTTGTTGTTTCCCCTACACTTGAGATGATTATTTAAATACGCTCTTCCATTCATCCGGCGTTCTAGCTTCAGGCAGTTCGATACCTGTTTTTAACGATTCGAAATCCTTTAAACCATGACCGCTAATCAGCAGCATTACATGATTTTCATCTTCCAATTCGTCGTTTCCCTGCATCTTCACATAACCCGCTAACGCCGCAGATGCAGCGGGCTCTGCTAAAATGCCGAACTCCCGAGCCAGGATGCGTTGTGCTTCGATGATCTCCTGATCACTCACCGAAACCGCGTTGCCGCCTGTTTTCCTTACGGCCTCAGCAGCCATGTATAAATTGCGCGGAGCCTGTGCGCAGATACTGTCGGCTATGGTAAGTGCGGGACGGCTCTCGAATAGATTATGTTTCAAGTAGCGAACCAGGGCATCGCTGCCTTCAGCCTGCACGGCGATGAGCTTCGGAATGTGCTCTATCAAACCCAGCGATTGCAGTTCATGAAACCCTTTGTAGATTCCGGAGATGATCACGCCGTCGCCGACGGGTATAAAAACGATATCGGGTAAACTCCCTTTTGTCGCCAGAAACATGTCGTAAGCCGCTGATTTCTTGCCTTCGATGGTCAGTGGATTAAACGCGGTGTTTCTGTTATACCACCTGTTGCGATCTGAAATGTTGATGCTCAGGTCGAACGCCTGATCATAAGTCCCCTTCACTAAATATATATTCGCCCCATAGGCCTGAATCTGGATCCGCTTCGCTTCGGGGATGGTCTCGGGCACGAACAGATGTGCTTCCAGACCAAGGCTCGCACAAATTCCGGCAAGGGAGGACGCTGCATTACCGGTCGATGCGGCGGCGATCTGTTTTATTTTCGATTGGATCGCCTTCAGTGCGACCAGGATCGACGCCCGATCCTTGAAGGATAGCGTGGGATTACGGGTGCAATCGAAAATCGAAAGATCCCGCATCTTATACTCACACCGAACGATCGGATGAGGATTCAACATCAGCCTGCCGAGCACACGTTCTGAAATATGTTCAAGAGAATAGCCGTCGTGATCTTGCTCGAACCGGAGAGGCCACAGGTAAGGATATCGCCAAATCTGCCCGGCCGGTAGCTTGAGAAAATCCTCTCGCTTAATTTTCTTCCGGATCGATTCGTAATCGTACTCGATCAGCAACACCCCCCGCAGCGGTTCGCTAGGCTGATGCGCCCCGCAACTCGGGCAGAGGTAGTGCGGCTTGTGTTCGATGTCGGCTGCTGAGTACTGTTTTTTACAGTCGAAGCAGGTGTAACGGTAGTGTGCCATCATCAACTTGTTTGTTAAAAAGTGAATATTTTTAAAAAAATTTAACACGAAGTTCACGAAGGTTACGAAGAACACGAAGCCCAACTCCCGAAAAATTAATTTTAAAATATTTTATTTAGTTTAAATTCTTGTATTTGATAAATTGTGCTATTTCTTTTAAAAAATTTAACACGAAGCTCACGAAGATTAAGAAGGGCACGAAGCCCAACTCCCAACCACCCGAAGAATTCATTTTAAAATAAAAAAATTGATGTTAAATTCTTGGAAGTTGAAGTCGAGTTGGAATTTTTCTTGTTCGTGTCCAGCTTTTCTTCGTGTTCTCCGTGTTTTGCTTTTCTTCGTGTCCTTCGTGTCCTGCTTTTCTATCAATACCGTGTCCTGCTTTTCTATCAATACAATGATAAAGATCATAACCCATCATCACCCCATGATCAACGACAGCAGCGCCTTTTGCACGTGCAGCCGGTTTTCGGCTTGCTGGTAGATGACGGAGTGGGGGCCATCGATCACCTCGGCCGTCACCTCTTTGCCCCGATCCGCCGGTAATGGATGCATGTACAGCGCATGTTTACGCGCTAAATCCATTTTACCCTGATCGCAAATCCATTGCGGATATTTTTCGATCAACGCCAATCCTGCCGTTTGATCCGTGGTCGTGATGATCGGTCCCCATGACTTCGGGATGACAGCATCCGTATCGGCAAAGGCATCCTCCATGTTATGGGTGATTCGGAATGTCGCATCCGACTCCGCAGCGTTCTTCTCTGCCTGTGCGACGATATCGGGCATCAGCTTGAACTCCGGCGGATGCGCCAGGGTGACATCGATGCCGAAGCGCGGCATCATCAGAATAAGGCTCTGCGGCACCGAGAGGGGACGGATGTAGTTCGGAGCGTAGGTCCAGCTGACTCCCAGTTTCAGACCTCTCAGGTTGTCACCAAAATGCTCCGTCAGCGTGAAATAATCCGCCAGAATTTGAGCGGGATGGTAGACATCGCACTGCATATTGACGATCGGCGATGAGCTGTGCTGACGCAATTCGTTCAGATACCTGTTCCCTTCCCCGTATGTGCAGTGACGAACCGCGATCCCCTGCAGGTAACTGGACAGCACTTTCGCCGTGTCTTTGGCACCCTCGCCGTGTGAAATTTGCATAGTCTGCGGTGCGAAATAGATACCGTGTCCCCCTAATTGGGTCATGGCCGACTCGAACGACGTCCGCGTCCGTGTCGATGCATCGAAGAAGATCATGCCTAACGTCTTACCATCCAGGCTGTGGTTAATCTTGCCCGCAGCGAACTCCAATTTTAACAGCTTCGCCAGTTCAAATATGGTCTTTAATTCCTGAACCGACCAGTCCTGAGTCGTAATAAAATGCTTTCCTCTAAGTTTCGTGTTCATGATCATGCCTTTCTTAAAATGGACATCAATTCAAATGGGAATAACGCGTAAAAGTGCGCCGCCTTGAGAAGGTCTGCCAAAACCAGCTCTTCTTTCGATGAATGAGCCAGTTCCTCTCTTCCGGGCGCGAAACCGATGGTCGGAATTTTGAAGCGACCGGCAGTCGCCACGCCGTTGGTGGAAAACTTCCAGGTACCCAACTGCGCCGCTTCGTTCAGCACCAAACCGGCTGTGTTCAAACCCGCAATTGTCAACGGATGATCGTGCTCCAGCATCCATGTCGGAAAGAAGGCCTCCTGGTCGAACTGCTGCCCGGTCCAGCTTTTCCCATGGTAGGTAGGGATGGATACCTCCGCGTCGACTCCGCACGATCGGATGATGGTGTTCAACTCGTCCATCGCACTCTCTCGAGTCTCACCGAGCGTCAACCGTCGATCGATGTGAATCTTGCAGAAATCAGGCACAGAACATAGCGATGGGGATTGAGACATGATGTGGCTCACCGTGATGGAGCCTTTGCCGAGCGGATCACGGACGGGCAAGCGCCGGTCCAGTTTCTCGATCTCCGAGATAATGGGCGTCATTCTGTACACGGCGTTGATCCCTTTTTCGTTGTGCGCCCCGTGAGCCGATTTTCCTTTGGTGGCGATCTCCAGCTCCATGCGGCCACGTTGTCCGCGGTAAATCGATAAATTGGTCGGCTCGCCCAGGATGACGAAATCGGGCCTGATCTTTTCGTTCTCGATAATATGGAAGAGAGGATACCCGTCCACATCCTCTTCCATCGCCGAGCCGATGATGAATAACGAGAACGGTAACTCGCGATCCTTGAAATAGGAGCGAATGGCTTTGCCCGCCATCAGATAACCTGCCATGGCGGGTTTCTCATCGACGGCGCCGCGTCCGTAGATCTTCCCGTCGACCATTTTACCCGCGAAGGGAGGATGCGGCCAGGCGTCGGCATCGTTCACCGCGACCGTATCGATATGGGCGTCGTAAAAAATAGTCACCGGTCCCTTGCCGATGCGACCGATGATGTTGCCGAAAGAATCGATGAAGACATCGTCAAATTCAAACTCCTGCATTTTGGTGCGGATGAATCGGACGATCTTCTCCTCTTCACCGGTGTAACTTCGAATCTGAATAAGCTGGCTCAGTAAATTATAAAGTGCATTTTGATTCGATGATACGTCAGATACTATCGTTTCCTTTTCAGATTGAGATAACATAAGATCAAGCTCCATTGTTAAGTTAGCTATCGAACGATTCCAGCATCAGTGCATCCAAGGGGCATATACTCACACACAAGCCGCAGCTCACACAGCGCGATGTGTCTAATGTGAACTCATGGTCGTAAAATTTAATCGCCTGACGATTCCAGCATCAGTGCATCCGTGGGACATACACTCGCACACAGGCCGCAGCTCACGCAGCGCGATGTATCCAATGTGAACTCATGCTCGTAAAATTTAATCGCCTGATGAATGCACGAACGTTCACATTTCAGGCAGTAGGTGCATCGTTCATCGATCAGTGTCGGGTAAAGCTGAGGCCCCTGTTTTAAGAAAAATAGCTTCCTTGCGATGGATCGGTTGAATGTGTTCTTGAGCGATTCGATCGTCTCGTAATTATGAGCATCCATCCAGTCGGACAACTGATCAGCGAGTCCTCCATAAACCTGCTGACCCTTTAAGATCGCCAGCGAGCAGATTTGCACTGCCGAAGCGCCCGCCATGATGTATTTGATCACATCCTCTACTTTTCGAACTCCGCCGACGCCGATAACTGGCTTCGTGGTCAACTCTGAAATTTTAGCGACGACGTGCAGGCCGATCGGCAAAATAGCGCCGCCGGATAACCATCCGCGCCCATCGTCTGAGCCTAAGAAGGGCCTGCCAGTCTCGATATCGAAATCCAACGCCGGCCCAACGCTATTAATAGCGACAAAGCCGTCGACATGCGGATCCAGCACACGTATCACGACGTCCAGATCCTGGATCGACGGACTTATTTTAGCGAACACGGGGATATCGAGATTATCCTTCAACGCCGCTGCCGTGCGCTTCAGGTTTTCTGGATTTTTATCGATGTAATGGATCGAAAATTCGACGGCATCGGCGACGTTTGCCTTTCTTAATTCTTTTCCCAGGACGATCAGATCCTCCGGTGTGTATCCGACGGAGACGATAATTTTCTTTGATTTATCCTTGATCTTCGGTAACTCGTCGTAGATAAATTTCATATAATCCATTTCCGACCATAATTCGGCATTCATGAGCGTGCCCGAAGCCACCGAATGGATATTGGGGATCGGTACACGTGCCGGCTGCACGCTGATGGTCTTTGTGACCAACGCCCCTGCCCCGCCCGCTGCTGCCTGGTTCAGCAGTTCGGCATCCGCCGACGCGGGCCCGGCCGCCGTCCAGATTGGATTCGGAAAAGTGATGCCGCAGATTTTCGTTTTTATATTCGCCATGTTTTTTCTTTTATGTTTATGTTTGAAAATGTATTATCGCCTGCTCCGTCATGCAACGAGAGGGGACTTGTCTTGCAAAATGCAAAGGGATACACATGCAATTCAATTAGCCTCACTTAAAATGTTCAGGCGCACTCATTAGATTCTACGTACTTTATTAAGATCTGATCTATAATAATTAACAAGAATACTGTTTACTTTATCAAACATCATCGAATCTAACATATCCGTCACATAGTTATACCTCGCTATATCGCCCTTTCAGGGCTTTAGTATTTGATTTCTCAAAACCCAGGGCGTTGCCCTGGGCTATGATATGTCGCTCCTTCGGAGCTTGATCCAGAGGTTAAATTAACGATATTTAATATCAAATTACACATTATAGCGGCAGTGACTTCCACAAAACAACACAACGAGATGCACGTCTATAATAATTCTCTTTACCTCAAACATTGGTAAAATCTCCGCAAAAGCTTATCCCCTGCTTCACCTTGGTATTTGTAGGACACTGTCCAGCGCTGCCTCGAGCAACACAAATCTACTGTATCCCGCTTCTCCTCGCTCCAAACGTTCAAGCGATCACATGAGCCGAATAATCCTCTACCCTGCTTGGCTCCTCAGACTTCACTTCATTGATCAGGATCACTCAACGATTCAGTACTCTTTTGAATCGCCTGAATAATCTGCTTATAGCCGGTGCAGCGGCATAAATTGCCGGCAATCGCGTTCTTTATGTCGTCGGTCGTCGGTCGGGCATCTTTCTGCAGCAGAGCGTAGGCCGACAATAGCATCCCCGGCGTACAGAAACCGCATTGCACTGCCCCGCACTCGAGGAAATTACGCTGCAGTAGATTCATCCGCTCGTCATGGACCAGCCCTTCGATCGTGGTAATTTTCGTTCCCTCGAGCTGGCCGGCCAACAGCAGACACGAAGCGACTGCCTGTCCGTTCAAAAGCACCGTGCAGGCGCCGCATTCTCCGATGCCGCATCCTTCTTTCGTGCCGGTCAGCTTGAACGTTTCACGCAAAATATCCAGCAGGCGCATGGCTGGCGGGACCTCAATCTCGACCGGCTTACCGTTCAATTCGAATTTTATTGTGCTGAATTTCATTTCAACCTGTGACTGATTCATCGTTTAATTTCATTAGAATCTGATAAAACATCTGCTGCACCACCGGCAATTTATAAGGGGTGGACCAGCGCATGCCGGTTATTTTTATGATCTCGTTTCCTAACTGCTGAGCCAACTGAGCGAACAACTCGCTGCCGGCCTTACGGTCGCGCGCATACTCCTCAATCCCCGATAGCCGCACACTGACTGGCGTTATGGCGCCCGAAGCAACTCTGAAATCCTGTATGCTCCCGCCCTGAAGCTGCATGAGAACGGCTAGCGAGATGCGGCTTATCGAGACGCCGCGCCGGCGTCCCAGTTTATAAAATTCGCCCCGATAGCCGTCCGCCAGCACGGGGAGTCGAAACCCGGTCAAGACCTCATCCGCGTTGAGCCGTGTCTGATACGGCTTTAAGAGCAATTCGTTCAACGGTACCGTGTAGTCTTCACGGTGAGATCGGACGCAAACGATAGCATCATAGACCAGCAGCGGGGGAACACTGTCGGCACAGGGCGCATTGTTGACGACGTTGCCCGCGATGGTGGCGCGATTACGGATCTGTGTGCTGCCGATGAGACCTGCTGCGCATGATAATAACGGAAAATGCTTTCTTATGAGAGCATTGGCTTCGATTTGCGAGAAAGTGGCACAGGAGCCGATCGAGAGATGGCCGTCGCTGATTTCGATCGTCTTTAACTCGTGCAGATGCTGAATATCGGCCAATGTTTTAACATGGCTAAACCGTGACGCTTTCTGGCGCAGGCCCGGGACGATGTCGGTCCCTCCGGCGATGATTTTGACGTTCGACCCATGGTCTTTGAGAAACGTCAGCAGTTCTTCAAGCGAGCCTGGTCGATAAAAATCGATATCCTGTATCATACGTGGCTACCCCGCATTGCCGTTTTGTTGATCAGCTTTCTCCCCAACATGATTTCTTCCAAATTAAGCGGCAGATTAAAGAATCGCCTGCCTGTCGCGTTGCGCACCGCATTGGCGATAGCGGCCGCGGTCAGTTCCAGGGTGGGTTCACCCAGCGATTTGGCTCCCCAGGGACCGTATTTGTCCCTGCCCTCGATGAAAATGGGCACGATTTCGCCGATATCGTTGCTGGTCGGGATCAGATATTGATCGAAATTCAATTCCTGAATCTGTCCGCTCAGCGAATTGATCTGTTCCCACAACCCGTATCCAGCCCCCTGCGTAACACCGCCGAAAACCTGTCCGTGCGCGCCCAGCAGGTTAAGCACCTTACCCGGATCGTGCACGGCGACGATCCGATCGACATAGACTTCTCCGGTCCCGATATTCACGCGTACTTCAGCCACCTGACAGCCGTATACGTACGTGAAATAAGCGGGTCCCTGACCCGTCTCTTCATCCCAGTCGACTCTAGGTCCAGCGTACCAGCCGAGAGCCGCCAGGGAGATGCCTTTCTGAAAAGCCATTTCGCACAGTTCGGGGAACCGAATGCGCTGATTGGGTGGACCTGTCGCGTATACATGATGGTCGGAGAAATTGAATTCGGCAGCCCCGGTAGTGTTCCAATGATCCATCAGCACTTTTTCCAGCCGCTTCCGCACGATCTCCGCGGCTTCCTTCACGGCGGCTCCACCCATGAGCGTGGATCTGGAGGCGACGGTGGGACCGCTGTCCGGGATGACACCCGTATCCTGCTCCAAATAATAGATATCAGCGACCGATAATCCAAGCACCTCAGCCGCGATCATCGAGAACGTCGTCCGCAATCCCTGTCCGTTCTCAGCCAATCCGGAGACCAGATAGGCCGAGCCGTCGGGCTGTACCGATAGATAGGCCGCCGCCGCGTCGACGCCCTCCGCGCCGAGCGAACAGCCGCGATAGCTGACCGCCAGACCGATCCCTTTTTTGAATAGATCACTGGATGCGATAAAATCGTTTTCTTTTAAGATAAGTTTAGATGCATCGTCCCCGTTTCCCTCAGATCCTGTTGATAGCGTATGTGGACCGCAGGATGCGGTATGGTTTGATCTCCATTTTTTTGAGAATCCTGTCTCTTCAACGGCGCGGTCCAGCACAGTGACGAGGTTGACATCGTGCGAGGTGAGTTTTTGCCCGCTGGCGGTGATGGAATTTTGTCGCAGTGCATTGATGCGGCGGACCTCATCCGGCGTCTTGTTCGTCCTGATCGCAATCTCGTCCATCAACGACTCGTTGGCGAAAATCGGCTGCGGCGAGCCGAATCCTCGCATCGCGCCCGTGTACGGATTGTTGGTGTAGACGGCCCGCACGTCTGTCCACACATGGTCGATCTCATACGGTCCTGTCGCCTGCACCACACTGCGCCAGGTGACGAAAGGACTCATCGAGGCGTACCCGCCACCATCGGCGAGGATGTCGATTTTCATGGCTCGTATTTTCCCGTTTCGACTAAAACCGACTTTGTAATGCATCACATACGGATGGCGCTTGTAAGACTCCAGGATTGAATCTTCCCGATCGTAACAGATCTTTACGGGTCGACCCGTTTTAAGCGCGGCCATCGCCGCCCGGGCGGCGAGAATGTTCATGGTATCGTCCTTCCCACCGAACGAACCGCCTAACTCCGCCTGAATGATGCGCACTTTGGTTAGCGGCCAGTTTAAAACCGAGGCGACTATGCGCCGAGCGGTGTACGGATTCTGGATGCTGCCGATAATTTTAATGCCCTTGTGTTTGCCCATGGGGATAGCGATGACGACTTCCGGCTCCACGTAGGCATGTTCGATGCATTGAGTGGTATAGGTCTGCTCGATCACCTCATCGCTCTGCTGAAATCCCTTTTCGATATCGCCTTTGCGCAGCGGATAGTGGACGATGAGATTCGTTTTAAACTCGGGATGAATCAAGACGGCATCGTCTTCCAGCGCCTTGGACGGATCCGACAGGATGGGCAGAGGCTCGTAATCGATCCTGATATGCTCGCGTAATTGCAGGAGTTTCTCTCGCGACGGTCCGACCAGGAGCGAAAGGACGTCGCCCGAGGTAACCACTCGTTCGCTGCAAAATATCGGCTGATCCTTCCGGATGGGTCCGATCTTTGCGGATCCGGGGATGTCACTGCAATTGCAGACCGCGATTAAATCCGGGTCGCTGATGATCTCTGAGTAATCGATATGGTTAATCTTCGCGTGAACAGCCGGTACGCGGACCGGCACACCGAACAACTGATTCGGGAAATTAAAATCATCCCCATATTTCGCCTGTCCGGTGACTTTCTCCCAGCCATCCTCCCGGATAATGTGTTTGCCGATTGTTGAGAATTCTTTTTTCATAATAGAATTAAATGGTTGTTTTTACACAGGTATTTAAAACCAGAATCCTGTACTCAAAAAAGTAATGTCAATATTGCTGGAATATGGTGATGCATATCATTATGTTCCGTTTTCATCCATTTACACCCAGTACGATAAAACCGAATTCTGTGTTCTTCATTAAATTCAACTATTTATGTAACATGACAGTTCATTGATGATGATATTGATTTGTATTTTTTAATAGACGATCGAATATTTATAATTTTGATCTCAATCTCAGAATTAAGCTCCAGGGAGCTTGATTGGATGCAATTTTTTTCCATTTATCCATACATAATGCACATGACCAACATGATATGTATTCTGACCATGTGATCAACTCGAAATCTAATCCATACTATCTCTCAGATCGTCGATCCGTCGATACAGCCGTCCTCCCTGCTCGCAGGCAGCCTGGTAGACGGCGGATTCATCTATATGCTGCAGTTGAAATTCTTTCATCAAAAATGCACCTCCCTGTAACACCGAACGAACAGGACATTCGAGAGCTCCGTAGATAAAGTGGCTCCAAACGTTTTCCGGTGTGAGACGATTCGGTGGTACGTAATCCCAGACGATAAAATCCGCGCGATCCCCTATCTGTAGCGATGGATAATCTTCAAAATATCGTTTTATGAAACCGAGCTGATCGAAATAGATCTTCCTAATCCAGGCAAACGTTGCATCAGAGCTCCCGCCCAGGTGCCGATAGAGCAGGAAGAGCTGCTTGATAGACCGGGCGATATTGGAGTGCATCCCGTCCGTGCCGACGAGGATGGGAATCTCCAGCGGTGCTTCTGCGAACCGCGGCAGACCGACGGCGTTATTCAGGTTGGAGTCCGGATTATACGCGATGGCCGTCCCGAACCTGGCGATATCGCGATAGTCGCCGTCATTTAGATGCACGCCGTGGGTGAGTATGCCGCGCGAATTCAACAGCTTAAATTCGATCAGCCTCTCCACGGGCGAACGACGATATGTTTCGATGCTGATCTCCCGGTCGATCTCATCCTCACACAGGTGGATGTGTATCCCTAAATGCTGCTGCTCCAAGATGTCGCTGGCCTTGCGCAGGGTTTCGTCCGACAGGGTGAACGAGGCGTGCAGGCCTAACATGGATTTAATGTCTGCCGATGAACGGAGTCGCGCAAACTGCTCATTTTCATGTAAGGCATCCAGTGCGTTCTTTGCCCCGTTTCGGTCCGAGGTCTCGTAGCATAAGACCGCGCGTAATCTGAATTGTTCGATCACGTCTTTGATGCTCGCGAGGCTGTCGTGTATTGCGGCAGGCGACGAATGGTGATCGAAAATATAAGTGACGCCGTGGCGGATGGACTCCAGGCTGGCCAATTGAGCGCTGGTGCGCACGGCATCAAGATCCAGTTGCTGATCCAGCTTCCACCATAGATTTTCTAAAATGCCCTCGAAATTATACATATCGCCATCAAAAGGCAGACCTTTGACGAGCTGCGAATAGAAGTGGTGATGGAAGTTGATCAGCGGCAGCGTGATAATACGACATCCGGCATCGTATTGTGTTCCGTCGTCGATATCGGGCCGGTCGGTGCCGTCTGCAGCTTGCTGCGGTCTGATGCCGGCAATCTTGCCATGTTCGACCTCGATCTCTCCGAACACCGGCACTAACGAGTCGTCCCTGACCTGACAGATCCATGCGTTTTTAACGATGAAATGATCCAATCCTGGCATTGCCCTTATCTATATTCTAATTATCTCATCTTGTAAGACAAATGAAGCGGCTGATGAGCTTCTCCGAAACTGCCTTGTGAAGATACGTTTATCAGACACGATATCCCCACCAGGCGAAGTTCTGTGAGATAAAACGGCTTATGTGTTTCTCAGAAATTCTCTGTTGAAGAGGAATTTATCATACCCGATACCTCACCAAGCAAAGTATACTCTGAGATAAAGCGGCTTATGAGTCCCTTAATCTCAACAATTGCCCGTATTTCGTTCTATCTTTATGTTTCGATTCCATATCCATAATCAATCGTCCGCGAAGAAACGTTTTCGCGATTGAGCACGCTAATTCGAATCCTTGGAACGGCGTGTACTTTCCTTTGCTGTGCATGTCCTGGGATCTCACGGTCCGGCGATCCCACATATCCACTAACACGATGTCCGCATCCTTGCCGGGGGCTAAAGCTCCTTTTTTAGCATCCAGCTTGAATCGATCGGCGACGTGGGTCGACAGCAGATCGATGGTTTCGGACAGCGTGAGGCGGTTCTTTTTAAAGCCCTCACTGATCAAAAACGGCACGCGATGCTCCACTCCGGGTATGCCGCCATACACGTCCCAGAATTTGCTCGAGCTTTTTTCCGTAAGCGGGTCGCATCCGGCATGATCCGTTGTCACGTAATCGATCGTACCATCGCGCAAGCCCTGCCACAGGGCATCTTTATCCTGCTCCGATTTCACCGGCGGCGCTGTTTTTAGGAAGGCCTGAATATTCGGATTGTCGAAATCGTGTTGCGTAAAGTGTAGATAATGCGGACATGTCTCCGTCGTGATGTTGACACTGGCCGATTTGGCCTTTCGGATCATTTCCAGCGCCCTTTCTGAGCTCAGATGGACGATGTGGATGTGGCAATCGGTTTTCTGTGCGATGGTGATCAATTTTGAGACGGCCTCCGATTCGGCGAACGCGTCTCGTGCCTCACAGTATGCACGCCAGTCGTTTCGTCCGAGTCTCTGCAGTTCATGCTGGCGCGACAGGACTGTCTGTTTATCTTCGGCATGTACCCCCAGCGTCAATCCGGTTTTCTTGACCCAGCGCGCCACTGTCTCGATCTGATCGTACGTTAAATCGGTAAACGAGTCCATGCCGGAGATACAATAGACCTTGAATCCCACGACCCCGGCATCTGCGAGTGCCTGTATATGGTGCACTGTTTCCTTTTCATGTTGCAGCATGGCACCGGAGACGCCGCCCCAGAACGCGTAATCGATGTAACTGCGATCCTTAACCGCCTGATATTTGGAGTTTAGATGATCCACTGACGTCACCGGCGGCACTGAAGTACATGGCATATCGAATACGGTCGTCACCCCGCCGTAAGCCGCGGCCAGCGAGGCATGATCGAAGTCCTCACGATGCTCAAAGCCGGGCGTATTGAAATGGACATGCGCATCGATAGCTCCGGGGATGGCCAGCAGGAAATTACCATCGTAAATTCTTCCGCTCGTTGGTTTATCGGCAGATTGAAAAGCCTGTCGAAATTGCGTCCGATCTTTTGGATACGCAATATCGTTCCATCGGATCGATCGATCCGATTTCGGAAGAATCGTTTCGATCTTGTCTGTAAAATAGATATCGGCCAGCTTCAACTGGTTGTCGATGTGGCTGACGAATACATTTTGCAGAATATTTATTTCACTCAGTTTCATTAAGATCAGATCGTTAAGTGATGGCTTATAAAAGTCCAACTTTTCGGTTAAATTCGGTGATCATTTTATCCCACTGTGGTGCGATGGAGAAGCGCTCGTGCCAATAATTTTCATCGTACCATTGGGCGTTCAGTTCCTGCACATCCTTCCCCTGCTGTTCGACCCAGGTGAAATATTTCAGATTATGGATTGCTTTTTTATCGTAGAAATTCAATTCCTTGAAATAATCGATTTTTTGATTTTTGATGTAGAGGGTCCAATCCATTTCAGCGTCTTTCTTCTGATAGGATCCGTAGATCTGGTTCATCTCCTTTAATCTGGACTGGTAGAGATCAGAGGAATCGGTGAATATAGTCATAATCACGTCGTTTTCACCATATTCGAAATACCGGGCCATCTTTATGGCGCTCAGCAGGTTGCAGATCGAGGAAATTCCCAGCAGGGGGAGCTGCTGAGCGATAGATTGAGCGACTCCTTTTTCATCGATTAGCCACTGCAGTCCAGCTTCCTCGTTAAACAGTCGTAGAACGCGCAGCGTATGCAGATCATCGATATCGCAGACAGCATCCAGGTTTTTAACGTTATGGATCCACGGCACATGCTTGTCGCCGATGCCCTCGATCCGGTGTCCCCCAAACCCGTTCAGCAGTAGTGTGGGACACTGCAGCGCTTCGGTTGCCGTGACTTTGATCAGCGGGAATTTGTGCCGCAGATAATCCCCTGCGGCGATGGTTCCAGCGGAGCCGGTGGCGCTGACGAACGCGCTCAGCCGTTGTCGTTTTTCTTTCAGTTGGTCGAACAATTTTTCGATGGTGAATCCTGTAATCTCATAATGCCAGACGGCGTTCCCGAACTGATCGAACTGGTTGAAGATCAGATACTCGTCGCTTTTGGCCTCCAGCTCGTGGCATTTATCGTATATTTCTTTCACATTGCTTTCGCAGCCCGGGGTGGCATAGACTTCCGCGCCGCGTTCCCGCAGCCAATCGAACCGTTCCTGGCTCATCTCCTCCGGCAGGATGGCGACTGAATGCACCCCCAGCAGATGTGAATTAAACACGCCCCCGCGGCAGTAGTTTCCGGTCGACGGCCACACCGCTTTATGGTATTCCGGATTGAACCGCCCGGTGACCAGATAGGGCGTGAGGCATCCGTACGTAGCGCCGACCTTATGGGCGCCGGTTGGGAAGAATTTCCCGACGAGTCCGATGACCCGCGCCTTGATGCCGGTGATGGATCGGGGTATTTCCAGGTGATTGATACCGCCGAAGGTTTTACTGACCGGGTCATTGCACCAGTTTATCCTGAACAAGTTCAACGGATGCAGGTCGTTGATATCGATGTGTTTAAGTTGTTGTTCGATCTGTTTTGGAATGGTATGCGGATATTTCAACTGTTCGAAGGTCGGAAGAATCAGATGTTGTTGTCGGCAGTTGTTGATCGTCTTATGCAGAAAGTCTGTACTCTTAATCTCCCAGTTCCATTCTTCCATCTCGTCTCCAAAGTGTTGGTGTATGTAAAAGGTACTATTAAAATAGCAACATTGAGGGATAAATTCAAGGAAAATTTTTGCGGATGTGGGGGCGATGGGCGTGGATGTTTCAGTTGTGATCATAAAATCAATATTTCTTGAATGTCTGACCACCAAGTATTGCAAGAGTATCCGTACGGATACCTTTGTTGTGACTGACCGTTGTGTCGGCGATATTGACTCAGCCACCAGTGAAGTGTGGAATAGCGAATACCGTGTTGCTGGCAGAATTCTTGTCGGGATAGATTAATGGAAAGAAATTGCTCGATCACCCGGAACATCTTCTGGGCAGGACGTGTAGGGGTATTGTTTTTTGACATGACCTTTTCTCCTTGCTTTGTATAAGTCCAAAAATAACAAAATTAAAGCAAAAAGTAAAGTTGTGCTTCACCGTACAGATACGCTGAGATAGCGGATCAAGTACCTAGATAAATGCTTGAGTCCAGTAAATGGATCCCAAGAAGTGCCAATGGCAAAAACCAACAGGTTATTGCGGACATTCAATAGCCACACGCTTTGGGAGCAAAAGCTAAGAAGTAATATCGATACGCTCATAAAAAACCAGGCGTGGAAGTGGAAGTGTGCTTGTCAGAAGATTCGGAATCATTTTATCTTTTGAACAAAAAAAGTATGTCTAAAAATGAAACTTTTTTATTAATGCGTCACAGTGAATTTAAATATTCCTTATTATCGGTGACAATAAGAAGTTTTATCGATGGTGATTTCATTTATAAGGATTCATATTCAGACTAATTGGATTGTGACAGTTTAACGATTGCCCATACAATTAAACCAAGTATTACACCGAGAAACAGCAAGATAACGAAATTATGAAAAAATGCTATCTGACAGTAACTTGTTACCAATTTTACTGTAAAATAATTGGTACTTAACAGGTTCAAATTTTCCAACTGGGAAATACCATTTTTAAAAGATGAACCGGTTAATGTTGTTATAAATACAATGAAATAGTAAAGAATTGGCAATCCGATTCCTAAAATAAAGCCAATACTCCATACTTGGAAATCAGGGCGATATACATGCTTTTCTTTTGGATTATTTCCACACGATCCATTTCGGTTTGCTTCATGTATGACAACGTCAATAAGCACAAACACCAGACCTAAACCAATCGACAATCCCATGAACATCAAGGCTTTATCGATATGATATGTTTTAAAAACAAACATGCCTAAAAAAAATAGCACAGAAAGCAAGATAAGCGTCCAAATCAGTTTCATTAACCACTTGAAAAATTCCATAACCATATCACCTCCTTGAGATGATTGAATAGACATGAGAAATAAAAATTCCCAGATGAATAAAGCCCAAGACAATGGCAAATAATGTCAATAATTCAAGATTGAATAATCCCTGATTTTCCATTTCAATCAGATTATACGATGGCTGCATACCAAAAAAAGTAGTAATTGTATGAGCCGGCCCACGTAACATTTCAATAAAAATATCATGATGCTTATTTTTTAGACAGGCATCAAACAGGAAACTAAACGACAAAAACCAAAAAACCAAAGCTCCCACAAAACGATGTAAACGACCGAGCAAAAATTCGATATAGGCGCGAAAGGGATAGAACAACCAAGCCCATGTTTTATACTTATTCAGCCAGAGATGCCGATGAAGCTGACGTATCCGTTGCAAACATTCCTGCTCTTCATCAAATTGGTTGTATTGCCGAAAGCGTTGCATCAAGTCGCTCATAATGCTAATTTCGGCATTCAGTTCAGAAAGACGATGGGTACGCGGATTGAACCAGCGCCCTATCGACTTCACTTCTTTCTCAATATCCTTAAACCGGCTTTTAACGTCGAAGTTATACTCGACGCCATAGAACATACACTCCGCAGATACTTCCAACTGGTGTTTTAACGACAGCGCTTCGAGGGCAGTGGTAGGTGTTTTATTGCCCAATAACTCCTGCGCTTCCAACGCCAATAGTGCGCCGTGAATCGCTTCGGGAACTGAAATAGCAGAATTTAAAATACGCTCCGCTCGCTGAATGAGACGTTCAGCAATCTCCAATAACCGACCCGGAGCGCTATGATGACCTTGAGTTTCAATATCGCTATGATTCTTATGCTGCGGCGGCCACTCAAATTTTTCAGCGAGTCCGCCATTGAAACGCAACCAATGCCGCAATCCCGATTTTTTCCAGATATCAAAAATACCGGCGATGGGTTTGTAAAGCAACTTACAAAATTTTCCCTTATGCCGTAGGTTGCATAAATATTCAATATTACTTTGCCAGGCATCGCGATTGATGCGATGGCCAACGGTAATGATGACGCGATACATTGCTTCCTGTAATTTGCTATATTTTCGGTCCCGGTTATATAAATTAGAATAATGAATTCCCAAATCCTGGTCGGGAAAATTCAGATAGATATCTTCGAAAAGAAGAGTTATTTGTTCAGAAAAAATACAGGACTCTTCTTGAAAAACCGACTGCATCATGGAATGAGACAATACAACGTGACTACGAAAGCCAATACGGTAAGCAGTATATGCACTGAAGAAGGCATACGCTTCCTCTTCATCGATAGCCGCCGCCAATTGCTTACGTAAAGGAATATATTGGATTGTTTGATCTTCCGGTTTTTCCAGGATCATTTCGCGTATATTGTTACGCAGATTTGTCGGATCGAATAAGCTTATGAACTTTTTTTCGTGTAAGCTTAGCACATCCGAAAGAGAATTGGTTGCGCTTATCACATGCGCTTTTAAAAAAGTATCATCGATTGACCTGTAAGGGGTGATAAAAATCCAATGCATTTCGGGAAATGTCAGCGCCAACATAGCTACCACAGCCGATAAGCCAATACTGCCTTTGTGGATTAAATTAATTTCAGCCAATTCATGAATCTTGTCATCACAAAGATCAACAATAGCAATAGCATGGCGTAGATTCTGTGGACTGAAGTCAAACAAACCAGCGCTCTCGATAATATCGGCGATTTGCCGGAAGGTAGGAACAATGCGTGCTGATGAAAATGAATGTTGCTGAAACGAAACCGGTGTAGATGAAATACCATGATTAAACCGCAGATACCTGTCGATGCTTGTTTGCAGATTTCGATTATCAGTAATAACAAAAGTTTGATTCATAGATTAGTTTTTTCCAATAGTAAATTTATTGAGGTATGTACTTTCGCAGCGAATCTAAGCTCTCATCGAGCGTACGAAACCAGTCATGAAATGAATTACCTTTTTCCATACTAATCCGTATATTATTTATTCCTTTCTCATTTTGAAGCCAGAACAAAACTTCATTTGCTATTTTAAAAGACGTTCTACCATTTTTTTTCTGTTTCGGTAGCAATTTCTGTAGTATCTCTAATTGCTCATTCATTTTATTATCATTTTCTTCATTATGAATTGAATCTTTGGCATCCTTAACAATACTCATAATATTATCTTTAGTAGTCTTACCTCCATAAACTAAATCACGTGCTTGCCCCAATAATTCCTTAATTTTTCCGTTATATACCTGAATAATTTCATCCTGATACTGTTTATTATATCCTGAATCAGCCAATCCCTGCAAATCAATGTCGATAGGAAGGAAAATATGAGATAGGCGGTGTTTGATAGCAGAGAATCTAATTATTAATTTTTTTTTAAACGATTCTAGTAAATGATCAAAATTGTCACGATTTATTTCAACAACCAAGCCAATAATGTCACCTGTTGGACTTTTTGAAAATAGGGCATTATAAATAGGATTTTTCGAGTCATGTGGAAAATAAGTTGATTCAATTAATCGATATTGTAACAAAAACCTTTTTGTAGTCTCATCAAGATTTGCTTGGTGATGGGCGATATAAATATCATAAGTTTTCAAATCGTCCACTTTATCGCTAAATGCCTTTAGGGCTGCAATTATACTCTGATCTTGGTGCATAATAATTAAGCTACTTTCCTTATCAATTAGAAAGGAAATCGCTGTTTCTCCTGTCTTAAATAAATAAACGCACTTATTTTTAAGATCCTCATCGTGTTGCCATTCTTGGTAACGCATTTTACATTCCTGCCAAAGGATGTACGGATTATTACCTGCAAAAGTCGTTACAATAAATAACCGCTTAGGATTCATTTCACACATTTCCTCCATACTTAGTCATTTCGGCTTGTAATGCAAACAACATCTGAACTAAGCTGAATTTATCACCTGCTTTATTTATTGTATATTCGGCCAGGTTGGAATATTCCATCCAGCGCAGGTTTTCTTCTCTGGCGCGGTCTGGCTTGCCACGCCCTGTGTCGATGATAATCCAGTGAACTTTTTTCTTCAGAAGCTGCCATCCTTGCTCGAACCTTTCAGACCCAGTATTATCTGTCTTTTTTGCATCATCAATAATGCCTTGATGGATAATAAAAAAATCGTATACAGTATCATCAGTATTATGAGTTGAATCGGTTTTCAAATTTTCTACAAAAGTAAGAAAGTTCGTAATTGCCGCCTCAATATCAAGAATATATACCCTGCGTTTTCCCCATAATGTCTTTAACTTTTTTGCGTCATCACTATATTTGTTTATACCTTCAATCGGACCGACATTTTCATTTCCACGCTCTGCAATTCTTTCGTCCAAGATACCAACTGATACACTCGCAGCCTCCTTGATTTTAAAAAGTATCTTTTCATCACACTCTGTTTGTGCTTTTAAAAGAAGTGTCGCCATCGATTGTCCGCCACTAATAGCTTGGTGATAAGCTGAATGCATGTAAAAATCGGAATGATCCTGTTTATCGGATTGATGGTCGAATGCAATATAGGATTCATTTACTTTGCAGTGATTTTCTTTCGCGTCTTCCGGGATAACTGCTAAAATTTCGCTATGCCATTTTTGATATAGCTTCCATCGTACACAAATTTTAAAGTGTTCCCATTTACTGTTTACCCAAATTTTCCAAAGCTGGAGTAGAAGAGTTTGAGCGTTTTCCATGTTTAACACATCTTTAATTACTACACTATTTTTTCTAATCGTAGTTTCGATTTTTTTCCATCTATTTTTCAAAGAATCAGATATGTCAAATTGTTTCGGAAAGTCACCGAGCAGGACGATGCGATAGGGCAATTGACTCATATGATTCACCAACCATATCCAATCACCTACTTGCATTTGAGATGTCTCCAGAACTAAAAAATTGTGTCGTAACACATCACCTTCTTCCACTCTACGACGAAATTCCAGAATTCCATTCTCTGAAAACTCCATCCCATGACGAAGCCAAGCTTCTTTGTCCTGAATCCGTGTACTTGTACTAGGACTAACTATGAACACTTGTTTTGGTTTAAATAAGAACAAACTATATCGAAGCTTACCCAGCGATAAATGTTTTTTCATATCTATGGTGTTTTCTTTGCTTTTTTGCTTTTCATCCCATGTTTGATACCAGTCTACCCGGATGATTGGTGGTTTTTCACCCTTGCCATCGTTCCAATCCGCGTAGTGCTTGTCGATATCTTCCGACCGTATCAATCGTAAATAGCTGGCACTGATTTTAATTTCCTTCATGCCCCAATATTTTTGTTCAAGTTCACCGGTCTCTTTTATAATAGGTTTGTCAAGATAGCTTTGAAGCACATCCGTTGTTTCTTTTTTAATTTTTTTTCCATTTTCATTAATTTCCAGAAATTTGCTGGTGGGAATATGATCTGTTATGCAAACTTTATAGTAGTCACTTTTCCATCCTTTGATACTATCATTCCAATCTTCATAAACATCAAGAGCAAACCTTGCTTTTGGAACTTGTTGATTATCCTTGTATGGAATTTTTATCTTTTCTCCCTTGCGGATACTCTCCAGCCATTCGCGATTACCATAACGGCAAGAATTGCGAAGCAAGTTTTCCAAAATGGAATAAAAAGCATGTGCCCCAACGTCGGCGTGAGCAATATCGACTTGTGGTGGAACAAAATGACTTTTATCTTCAAGAGTTCGCCATTTTTTTTTCTGTTCATCCCATTCTTGTTCAAACGATAGCCATCCATATTCCCATAAATAAATCACCTTTCCTTCAGGTCTACACATCTCTCGGCTATACCATGTGAGTCCAATTTCAAAATGCTTTAGCTCAAATTGCTGAAACCTGGCAATATTATCGAGTAAACATGTGTTTCGTGCAAAACGATCAAGAAGTTTGTGAAAACATATGCTCAAGCACCATGATGGAGACGATGTAGAAATATGTGCTACAAAATCCATTCGTTGCTGCATGTAATGTAAAAACTTTTGCATATCCGCCTTTTTCCAACCATCTTGTACTAAATTAGCTAAGACATGACTACCAATATTGTGTGACATATTCCGTGCCATGATCGCAGCGAGTGCGGAGCGGAGAGCATGTCTGGTCATGATTTTTTCATGTTCGATGAATTCAAAAGTCGAAATAAATGTAGACACAAAATTATGGAAGAATTTAATAACATTCTTTGCCAATGGCAGCTTAGTTGCAATTGCAATACTACCTATAGCTTTACCAGGGATCATATTAAAAGGTAAATAATAATAAAAATTCCAAAAAGAATCATGTAGTTGAAGTATTAAAATTGTAGTTGCTAATTTCTCCAGATTATCGGATTTAATTATCTCGGGTTTGTGTGTTATGCTTCCCAGGGTAATCAAAGCCCTTTCAGCAACATCCTTATTTAGTTCTTTTCTGATAAATAATTTAATCTGCTTTTCTATGGCGGGGAAAGCGGATGTTCGTTCTTTCAGCCATAAAAAAGTCAGACGATGCCTTAAGGAACACACAGCATCTTCATCAAAAAGTCCCTTAATTGAGACATTAAATATTCCGTTTCCTGTATCTGACCAAAGTGTATGCGAGTCATTACGCTGAAAACAAAATGGAACTGCCGACCAGTTAGATTGCTGATGGGAGGGATTCAATATTATTTCAAAAATAGATAGAGTATCATTTCTTATAAATTCGTATATTCCTCCATCTTCTTCAAATAGAAAACGATGAGTAACATCTTGTATAAAATCATAATCAATATCTTCGTATGGTGCTCTATACGGAGATATGAAAAAGATATTCACAAAAGGATTGTAACCAAGTTCTTTTGAGAAAAAGACAAAAGCCAACCATACAATATCATTGAAAACTGTGTTAAACTCGGTCATGGACAATTTATCATGACCACCATGAAAAAATTTAGCAAAAAAAACTTGAACCCTTTTTCGTAATGTATCAGCACTGAAGTGTTCTTTTACTAATCGATAATCCTCGGCTATTTCTTTGCTTGAACGATCCCAGTAACTACTTAAAAAATCCAAAGCGTGTTCATGCATAAGATGAATCTCTCCCAAATACTTGTTTCCCCTCTAAAAAAGTCTTAACTATAAATTTATTAGTTGGAACTGAGGTTAACTTGTACATTAAATATGCTTCTTCATCCTGAGAATTCATTTCATCAATTGTTTCTGTTTCCGTTATGCGAGTCCAATCTAAAACGAGAAAATCAGCGAATTTCCCAACGTCAAATGAACCCTGTCCTTGTTTTAATCCCGCAACTGCTGCACCACCAAGAGTATAATAGTACAGCCAAAAAGCATTAGAATGTGTGTCATGGCTTTGATGTATTTTCTTCGCATATTTTAAGACATTGGAGACGGGATAATACCATGGTTCATCAACACCAAGACTCCAAAGTATATGGTTATTTTTGTATTTTTCGAGGTTAAAGATAGATTCTGTTGATTTAATATCCAATTCATTTAAATAATGCCCAAAGCCTTGTGTTTTACTCTCGGATATAGGCGTGTGAGAAAAGCCTAGTTTATTTCGATACCTATTTATTGTTTGAAATTCTTCATCGTTAAAAATCACGCCGTGTGCAAAAATGCCCCATTTCATCGCTTTTAAAATTCCAGTATCTTCCAAAATTTTAATATCACTTTCATCACGGCCTTGCTTTTTTAGCTGCTCACGTACCCAAGTAGTTTCTCCTAAATGGGACTGGACGAAATATTTGCCATCTAAAATTTCAGTAATTCCCTGAAGCAAATCATCACTGCAAGACCAAACACTTCGCGGAGCAAATGAAAAAACTGCCGAACTATTATCAAGGTTCGATTGGCACAATAATTGTGGTATATCTTTCACAGAAGGGACAGGGAAGGGCATTTGTGCTTCTTTATCTGAAACAATTGTTAGACCCAAAATCCAACGAGGAGCAGTACCAAATTCATTGGTGAATACTTCCCATACGATTTTATAGGCTTCAAGATTATAAGGACCATATATAGCAGCCGAAGTGATGCCATGAGAAAAGAGATAATCAATGAACGAATAAGTGAGTCTTCGGATTCTTGCTTCGAATTTAGATGCAGATTCTTCTTTGGTAAACATAAATCGACTTTCCGCATATTCATTAATTAGTTGAAGCCATTCATCCAACTTCTCATTAGAAATTGGAAAGCCATGGTGCGTCAAATGTATATGGGTTTCCACAAATCCTGGTATAATGAGATCATCTCCGAAATCAATTATCTTAAGATTTTCGATTTGGAACTCATCCCCATTCACAAATATAGTTCCATCTTTTGCTTTCCATGCTCCAATGCTATCGATCTTACCCTGAGAATTGACTATGATTGCTCCATTTCTGAAATAAGTATAATATGGGACGTGATCATTAAAGTTCAAGATGCGAGCGGTGTACATCTTTTTCTTTTCAGTTAGAAACGCCATTTGGGACGCCTCCATTTCAGAAGAACAGCTTTATTTTGACTCTCTGGATCATCAATACTGGTGCCAACAACATCAACAAGTTGAAACCCTATGTCCTCTAACCACATGACATAAGGATGGTTTTGAGGTTCTTTACCAAATTGTTGGGGGATTCTAACATCCACCAAAGCCATTGAACGGTCTTCAAAAAAAGTTTGCATCAAGCGCAGAAACACCATATGCTTCCATAAACCTTGTCGTCTTTCCGTTGGAAGGACGGCAGCGGAAACTAATTGAAGGGTATTACCTTCAGATTTAGCTGTAATGTTAATCTTCCCGAACATCGTGAGTTGCTCCCAAGATTTTCCTATCTTTGATGATGCATAAATAAGAGGTTGCGCTGTAGAAAAGCCACATAAATTCCATTTAGCATTATCGAATCTAAAAATACTCCAAAAACCTTCTGGATAAACCTGAAAGCGCATAGCAATTTTTTCAAGACTTGCCTGTAGACGGAGTGGCCAGATTTCATTTTGTTGCTCAATAGCTATGATTTCATCCAAATCACTCGCTTTTATCCTTCGAGCAAAATATTTTCTATGGTCATTATCAGCATTCCTTTCGACAACTACTAACAGATGATGAATATAAGAATTTCCATCTTTTCGATGCTTGGCACTTAAACGAGTAATAGCGCTATTGTGTTCTCGATTAAGTTGAAACTCTTCATCTGGTATTTCTCCTCTTTTAAAGCGCAATGAAAGATAATCAAAATGGATCGGATTCGATATCCAAGTTGGATTAAAGCCTACCCAGACTGGAGGAAAAATATGAGAAGCGATGATTTTCAGAGGAGAATCGTCTGCTATTTTTTTAAATAAGTCATTGGGGTACAATTCATCCCCCAATGAGTAGATCACAAGGATCATGATCCCATCATCTTTCAATAACTGAGGTGCTTTTTCAATCAATTTAAGAGTGTACCACAAACCATCAAACCCAGCTTTCCCCCAACTTTCATATTCTTTCTCAATTTCATCAGGAATGGGAACATAAGGGGGGTTAGCAATAATCACATCATATTGATTTATATTATTTTTTTCAAGTCCGATGATATTTTGAGTTGATATCTTAAAGCTTAGATCGTTCAATAACCTATTTTGCTCAGCAAATTTTATTGCCCTAGGATTAATTTCGGTACCTACTAATTGAAATTGCAATTCCGGGTACTCTTCATGTAAAAGTGTTTCCAACATAATAAGATAGGAAGCCGCTCCAGTCCCAAAGTCTAAAATTGAGAATGGTTCAATCCCTTGCTTTTTTGAGAACTTAGTAATTCGCTTTTTTATCTCAAGAAGAGTCCAGACGATGTGATAAGCGAATTGTTCGCGAAACTTATAAGTAGGAAAAACGGCGTAGCCATTAGGAGAATGTAAAAATTCACTGATCGTGGAATTCTCAATTCTTTTATTCTTCCTACCAAATTCATCCCAATCTGTTATAATAAAGACATGTGTTGATCTCTCCAAAGTAATTGGAAATATCTGAAATAAACTTTGCACATCTACGAAATCAAAATCATTTCCGCAGGTCGAAAGTTTTTGAGTAATGATCAATCGAGCATCTATAAGGGATTTCAGATATTTAATGTAAAAGTCTTTTGTGACCGTGAGACTGGAGGTCCAATATTCGTTTAAGAATAATGTTTTAAAAATTGAGTAATGATCGACTAAAAGATTAATCAATGATCTCCGTACAAAATCCCTGTTATTTACATTTATATTAGAAATAATCCCGTGATCTCCATATTTACTATTTTTCCCCATATTCAATAGGTCTTCTTTACTTCAATTTCTAAGTTTTTCTTATAAGTGTTGACTGACATTTGTACCCACCATTCCCCATGTTCTTTGTAGCTATAAATCCCTGCTATCCCCTTGTAATCGCCCATTCCTTCCAAAGTTGCCCTTAAACTATCCGAAAAAGATTTTTCTAGATTAACCATCTCCCAGGCTTTTATTAGCAAATTGATAGCATCAAATTCTATGACTGAATTCCATTCTGGTTTAGCCGACATCTCGCTTTCAAAATCCTTAATAAAATCCAAATATGTCTCATTTTGGGATACAGTAATAGCAGGTGCTGTAAAATACGAACCTTCAAGGAGGTCTTTTGAGATTTCCGTTGTGGGTGGTGTTGAAAAGTTATATGTGCCTAAGATGATTCCTTTATAATTGTTTTGGCGTACTTCATTTAAAACTAAAGCGTTAGCTTTTCCATATCCAAAAATGTAAATAGCGTCGGGATCAGAACCAATGACTTTCGAAACGACATTGCGATAATCTACTCCTGCTTTATCAAAAGGCTCAGAAACAATCAAATCGAAATTAAGAGAAGAACATGTATTATAGATGTAATCTTTGGCACTCTCTCCATAGGCATCATTGATGTAAAGTAAACCCAGCTTTTTGATTCGTAACTCATCAATTGCAAACTTTATAATAATGTAAGCCTCTTGAGCAGCATTGGGGAAATTTCTAAACACCCAATTACTTAACTGTGTAATTGTAGGATGCCCACAATTTGCAAAATGGATAACTTTTCTACTCTCTGCAATCGGATATATTGCCATGCTAGCCGCACTCATGACAGAAAAGACTACTGGAACTTTATTTATATATATCAATTTCTGCATTGCATCGACAGCTTTTTTAGGATCATTGCCATCATCTTCATAAATGACTTCAATTTGCTTACCATTATTTTGTAATTTTCTAATTGCATATTCTATTCCGCGTTTATGCTGATCTGCTATTTCCGATGCAGAACCTGTCAGCGGTAAAATTGCACTTATTTTAATGCTCTGCGCCTTTGGAGCCAATTTCTGATTGAGATGCACGCTAAAGATTATGGCACAAATGATAATTATTACTCCAACTATAAGCCATTTTTTTTCTTCTTTCATAGTATTATCTCCTCTATTAATTTTTAGTCGTGTTCTATCCTGCCAAAGAATAATTTTTCTAAAGCGTTTCCTTGCAACCAACGGGCAGCTTCATCAATTTCAGCTATGGCAGTACCGTTAATCAATGCAATCGCCCGATGGACAATATTCAAAGCCTCACGAATATTCTGCTCTACCAGTAATATCGTCGTACCCCAAGTTCTATTTAACTCATGAATTTTTTCAAGCAGTTGATGAACTAATTTCGGCGAAAGCCCAACAGATGGTTCATCCGCGAGTAACACTTGCGGACGTCGGATAAGCACCATTGCTAACGCCAGAACTTGTCGTTCACCTCCGGAAAGTAGTCCGGCTCTGCGGTCGAGCAAATTCTTCAAATTGGTAAAAAACTCAAGAACAGCGGTTATCCCATTTTCTCTTTCCAATGCAGATAGCGTTGCGCTGCCCATCTCTAAATTTTCGGCAACCGTCAGATTGTGAAAAACCTTGCCTCCTTGCATAAAGTAGGCAATTCCCTGTCCAACTCGTTCGTGCGTTGCAAGAGGAGTCAAGTCATTGCTATCAAGCCACACCTGACCATGCGACGGTTTCAGAAATCCGGCAATCACTTTCAGCAACGTAGATTTGCCAGCTCCGTTTGGCCCAATCAATGCAACAATCTCGCCTTTCTTCACGGTAAGCGATATGCCCCTGAGCACAGCCTTTTTTCCATAAGCAACGTGGATATTTTCGATTTTAAGTTCATGCACAACAGCTTACCAATTAACCTCAAGTTATTATAGTCCAATATACGCGGCTCTCACCTCGGGATCGCCCAGCACTTCGTTAGGCAATCCAAACGATTCCACTTGCCCCTGATTCATGAAACAAACCCAATCTGCAATTTCGACAACCACATTCATATTATGTTCAATGACGACAATGGTCTTGCCTTCTTTGGCCAATCGACGAATGAACTCCAGCAGGCTTGCTACCATTGTGGGATTAACGCCGGCGGTTGGTTCATCAATAAGTAAAACATCCGCATCCAGTGCCAGCAACCTCGCAATAGAAAGCAGTTTTTGCTGGCCGTACGACAGATTTTCGGCTAAATCATTGGCTTTGTCAGCCAAACCCACAAATTCGAGTAACTGTAGCGCACGTTCTAAAAACGATCGTTCTTCACGCACGACCTTCCAAGGAACAACAACTGAAAGAAAAGCATTTTCTCCGGTTTGGTTTTTGAAGGCCGCCAAAATATTGTCATTCACCGTCAGACGCTCAAACAGTCGTACATCCTGAAACAAACGGCCAATGCCCTGTTGAGCAACATGCCAGGGAGCAAGGCCGGTAATGTTTTTAGTACGATAGCTGATCGCGCCGCTATCGGGACGAATAAGACCGCAGATCAGATTAAAGATCGTGGTCTTGCCAGCGCCATTGGGTCCGATCAGAGCGGTAATTTTCGCTTCATCGAATCCGAGTGATAACTTATCGACAGCCAGCACACCATCAAAGGCTTTGGTCACATTTTCCAATTCCAGAATACTCATTCGAAACGATACTCTCCCGATAGTCCCTGTGGTCGGTAGCGCATAATCAGAATAATTAACAGGCCATAGATAATCTGCCGCATGTTGGCAGCAACCGCGTCCGGCAGTCCGATAAAACGCAACACTTCCGGTAGGAAGATCATCAGGACAGTCCCCACAATCGGCCCCGAAATATTCCCTGCCCCACCAATAATAATAATAGAGAGTATGAATACGGATTCCATGACTGTAAAACTCGTGGGATCGATATAACGCAGGTATCCGGCGAACAGCGCTCCGGGAGCTGCCGCAAATCCGGCGGCAATGGCAAAGGCGTTGATTTTCAGACGGACAATATTCTTGCCCAACGCAGCAGCGGCAATCTCATCCTCGCGAATTGCCTTGAGTACCCGTCCAAATGGCGAATTTCCGATAAGGTAAAGTAATCCAGTACAGATAGCGGCGATCACACCACTGAATAGAAAATACGATCCAATTGAATTGATTTCAATCCCAAAAAAAATTGGTCGCGGAATGCCGGGAATGCCATACGGCCCGCGTGTCAGATCGATCCAGTTGTAAAGAATGGTAAAGACAATAATTTGAAATCCAAGTGACGCCAATACGAAGTAATCGCCACGCAAGCGGAGTGACGGCAGGGAAATCGTGTAACTAAGCAGGACTGTCCCGACAACGGCCAAAAGCAGCGCTGGCAGAAATCCGAGTCCGAGTTTCATAATCAGAAGAGTACTGATATATGCGCCAATTCCATAAAAGGCGGCGTGAGATAGTGATAATAGCCCGACGTAGCCAACGAGCAGATTCAACGACAGCACCAGAATTACGTAAATATTTATCATCGTCAGGATGTGCAGCAGATAGTTCATACTGACACCTCCTCGATTCGGTGGCGCACACCGAGAATTCCCTGTGGGCGAAATAGCAAAAATAAAATCAGAATAAGAAACGTAATCATCTCCTGCCAGCGTGCAGACGCCTGCCAGATTGCCAGACTTTGTAGGATGCCAAGTAAAAATGCTCCCAGCGCTGCACCTTCAAAAATTCCCACACCGCCAATGATGACTGCCACTGCGCCATTTAAAATCGCCGCCATACCCACATTGGGATCCGTGCCTATATCCAATCCCGACAGCACTGCCGCACATGCAGCGAGTGCGGAGCCTAATGCAAAAACGACACGACGCACACGCCTTGGATTGATGCCTAACACCGAGACAAGCTGTGGATCATCGCGCATTGCACGGATGGTTTTACCAAGACGGGTTTTTTTCAATACCACAATCACGCCAATGAAAAGCACGACAAACGCAATGGCTGTCGCCAACTGAATTTGTGTCAGGATAAGCGAGCCAAAGGAATATGTTGGCTGAATGCCTGGACTCAAGACTTTGGTTTCATTCCCATAAATCATAGCGACAAAATTTATTAACACGATATAAAGGCCAAGCGAACTGAGCATCTGAATAAACAATGAAGAACCTCGTTTTACCAGCGGTATATATATAATTTTATCGATAAGTATGCCCACAAAAGCTGTGACGGCAACTGTGATAACGATCGCAACAATAAGCGGTAGCGCCCACAGATTATACAGTGTATAAAAAAGATAGACTGATAATGTATAAACGCCGCCATGAGCAAAATGGAAGGTACGCGTTGTGTTGTAGATGAATGCAAAACCCAAGGCAACAATCGCATAGCTGCAACCGGAAATAATTCCATTTGCCAGTAATTGAAGCAGCATATTTTTACTCTTCTTCATTAATAAGCAGATTAATCATTGCTTTAAGTTCACGCAGATTAATTGGTTTCTTGAGATATTTTACGGCACCTAAGTTGAGCGAATCAACCGCCGCATCATAGTCACTGTAAGCGCTCATCATAATTGCCGGTACACCAGGATAATAGTGTCGTAACCATTCCAGAAAACGGATACCATCCCGATTTGATATTTCAGTTTCAGAAAGACGAATATCAATTAACGTCAGTATTATTGTGTCATTCATCAGGACTTTCGCATCGTCAAGGTTCGCTGCGGTCAGCACATTATATTCACTTGCTAACGCACGGGAAAGCGAATCAAGATATGCTCTTACATCGTCAATAATCAATATTTTTACCATGTTGATACTCTTTGCAGCGTGTGTGACATAAATAAGATTTTAATCTGGTTGTTCTATCCAATTTTATGAAGCCCCACAACTGTCAATTAAAATTAAAAGATAACATAATTTACATTTAACAGGTACGATCAATGCAAATGTAAACAGAATCACATTCATTAATTGAATGGGATTGATTTATAACATGGCATATGATGATAAAGCAACATTTTCATTATTGATAAGGACATCATGGTGAGTAAAAAAACGCTGATTATCTATCAATGGCCATTATATACCATAATACCTCGCTTTATAAGCTACAAAAAATTCACCAAAAATACAAGTATAAATTATGGTTTTGTGTGGAATAAGATTTTATTTCAGATGCTTATGTTTTGGTTCAACGAAAATTCGAATTTTAGTCAATTTCAATAAGGTTCTGATTTTAGTTAATTAGTCGTCACTGAAAAAATATTTAACTATATAATAAATAATACTTTGAAATTATAAATATTATGCTTAAATTACCAGTAAAT
>JAFGOE010000119.1 GCA_016926625.1 Candidatus Zhuqueibacterota bacterium | reverse complement strand
GTTAGGAGATAAAACACCCGTTGAATTCGCTAATTTTAATAATGCTGCCTAACTTAACCATGTGTCCACTTTTTTGTGGCAAGATCATTATGAACACCTTTAATAAAAATCTTGATGAGCGTAACCTAAATACGATCAGAAAAGTCTGTACTATTATTTATTTCATCAACATTCTTATACTATCTTTTATACTCATCTACAGACAGTTTGTATTACATCAACAAGTAAATGAATTTTCGGATATTGCAAATCTTTTGGTGTTTAATGTCGTCGTCACAATTTCAGCGATATTATATTTAGGTGGTATATCATTCCCCAAAATAAGAGTAAGGACGTTATTTTTAATCTATTTAGTTTTTGTTACAGTCGGATTTCTTTTTACGTTATTCAAATATAACGTGTTATTAGATCAGCCTCTCTCTATCGAAGCCGCCCTGGTCAAACTAGTTATTGTTCTTGTGATCTGTGGACTGTTCATGCTTGTTTATGGTTTATTTGCGTATTTAGGACACAAGAAAGTCGAAAAGGATATTTGACTTATACCATTTATGGTAATCGAGAATCGAGAAATCTTTATAAATCGTTATTCAAATTGTAGTAAAAAAAATTTCGGGGAAAGATTTTAATAATGACCATAATAATTAATGGCAGCTAATAGATCAACACACATATTGACGAACCGATAATTTTAATCTGAGTATTTTGATGAAATTTATTTATCGTGAACGCAATCGATCATTATTTTTCTGGGCACGATAATGCTGAAATGCTGACGTGCAGACTAAATATGAATTCTAATTTCTAATTATCTCAATAGTTCAATTGCATATTCCAGTTGTTTGTCTCTTCCCGCAATAATGTCTGCTTCAGTTTGTTCGATCCGGACATCCGGTGCGATACCGAGCCATTCCCAGGGAAGTCCATCATAACGCCTGATATCGATAAATCCAATACTGATCGATTTTCCGCTTGGTAAATAATAAAGGCTCTCATCACCTCCACCGACTGAACCCCCACCAGTGGTATCGCCAACTGCTGTTACATGTGGTAATTGCTTTAAGATTTCTGTCGTAAATTCGCCGGCACTAAAGGTTGAACCATTTATTAACACGACGACAGGATTAGTGTATTGAAATGGTCCCTGTGGCTGGAACGGAGGCAATACCCATTTTATACCATATGTATACGCATCATTCCTGGCAAGCGGTTGGGTTAAGAACCGTGTTATAACCGCTTCAATGTTCTGGTAATCGCCACCACGCTTTTGCCGTATATCGAGTATCAATCCTTTTGTATTCTTTAAATATTCCAGCACTGCCGGGAATTCATCCGTTAAATAATTTTTGTGGAAATCGGAAATAAATACATAACCGACGTTTCCGGGTAAAATTTCATATTCAACTGTGCCGCTTTGTGTCAGTCGAAGCTCTTTGTCAAAATATCTTCTTACTACAAACGGACTATAGGCATGGCGATCTTTCCGGTGGCGTTGAGGATAGTACGGATATACCTCTCCGCCTCCTTTCGTCCGATAATAAACGTGACCATCCTTCAACTCAGCTAGAAAATCACGCAACACCAGGTAGAATTCATCTCCCCTTGCATTTTCAGCTCGCGGATGATATAGATTATAGATTGAATCCCAATTAATCTTCTTAAACTCAAGGTATGGATATACATCATTTATTCTGTTCCATGCTGCTTCAAAATCTTCGACATTTTTATTCGTCTCGGGTGATGTTACCAAAAGATCTGTACAGGATGAAACAAAGAATATTAAAAGGAAAATAGGTAGCAATAACCAATTTTTTAAATTATAATCCATACGTTATTGTAAAAACAAGGTTATCACTCGCCGCATAGAGTGGCTCCCAGGAGCTTATTCTTGTCGCAGCGAATAAATAGGAAGCTTTCACTGACCATTTATGTGACAGATAATATCTAATTCCTAGTTTAAATGCACCATTAGTACCTGAAAATAGTGTTAATGGCTTAACTGGAGATTCATCATTTTCCTCAAGGTCTACCATCCGAAAACCAAGTGATAAAACATCGAAATTCAGAGAGGTCTCAATATAAAAATTGTCTGATAATGGATAAATGAGTGCAGAATTCAACCCGAGTGAGAATAGTCCTGCATATGATTGTGCATAATCAAAACCGGAAACGGCTATATTTAGCACGTTTGAATAGATAAATACTTCGGTAGACGGACCAATGTAAGCATATGCTTTTTTAGAGAGCAAATGAAACTCAGGGAGCGGATAAAGAAATCCCTGGTTCAAGGAAAATTGATAAACTTCTGCGCTCACATTGTAATTTTTTATATCTGAAGCGGATCTAAACTCAATTCCGATCTGATATAAATATTTTTCGTGATAATTTATAAAGCTCGCCTTATAGTACGGAAGGTTACCCGAAAATTTTTCTTTGGAAATATACTCGTCTGTATGAGCATAGCCTCCAATACCGTATTCAAGTGAGATACCATGGGGAAATATTAGTCTTTGATTAGGAGAATCCTGGGCAGACAAATCAAAAATAGTTACTAAAAATAAAGAAAGAAATATGAATGATGCGAAATATTTCATAATATTTTCACTTTTAATTATTTCAGCATAATCCAGCTAACACCGCACATGAGTAACGTATAGCTATGCGAAACATGCTTATTGATGTAAATGTGTATTTATGTATTTCTCAAAAAATAATATAGCACTTTTTAGGACCATTTTCAACCCCGAATTCAAATTGTTGGTTTTTTAACGGAAGGAAGATTCGTCCTCTTCCGGGCGGATCCATACTGTTGCTGTTTCGTGGTAAACGATCGTATTGAATTCCTATTCGTCAGGCATTCTTCATGATTTTTTTAAAAACTGTCGGGCTATCGTCGGACAATTTCATCCACATCTGGCTACCAATGATAATTATGATGGCCAAGAGAGCTTCCAGTACCATATAAACATGAGTAACCGGTAAGAATGCAAAACACATAATAGCTGAAGCGTGCAATAATATAGCCGATAAAATTCCTACTTTTGTCCTATTGTACAGCCAGGTAAAAATAAACCGTGCGAAAAAGGTTCCAATCAAAGCAGGAACAAATGATTCAATATCAGAATTTCAATATCCTGCCATTTGCATTGTCATGTGCCATACAATCCAGAAAAACTATAAGATTATGCTGGAGATCGATGGACTGAGCTGAGCTTGCAATCTGGGTTATGCGAAACCTGTCTAATATATCTTCATTTAAGCCGACTTTGAATAGCAAACCATTCACTCTGTCGATGACAACATTCTTTGGCAGTAACTGCTTCGTTTTTGTTATTGATTTAATTTAAAATAGTTTATATCTTAATTAAAGAATGTATGATGCGAAATTCAATCATCAAATATAAAAATCATGTTACCATTCGGATTTTGTTTTGTTATGATATTATGTGCAAAGGGTGTAATGCACGAGAAAGGTGATGCATAATATATTAAGCGATTAGAAAATTTCCATACTTTATTTATTGAAAATTTTATTTGGAAATAGTTATCAGCCAATATATATTATTATGAAAAAAACACCGCTGTTTCTACAGTATAATTCATCTCTAATAAAATATGATAATTCCACAAAGAGGAGAATCCAATGAACGTTCAGTTCGGAAAGCTCTCATTGAAGGAGAAGATCAGTTACGGATTTGGTGATCTTGCCTCGGTTCTTTATTGGCAGACTTTTATGCTTTATTTTACGTATTTCTATACCGATGTATTTCTGATCCCAGCAAGCGCCGCTGCGACCATGTTCCTGGTCAGTCGGATCTGGGACGGCGTTAACGATCCGATGATGGGAATGATCGCGGATCGTACCAAAACTCGCTGGGGTAAATTTCGGCCGTATATGCTGTGGCTTTGTGTACCGTTTGCGGTCGTCGGCGTCTTGACGTTCACGGTGCCCGATTTTGGGATGACCGGTAAGATGATCTGGGCGTATACCACGTTTATACTCATTATGATGTTGTATACGGCCATAAACATTCCTTACACAGCACTGCTAGGCGTCATATCCCCAAATTCTGATGAACGTACGACGGTCTCCTCAATTAAATTTCTGTTTGCATTTTCTGCGGGCATCATCGTCTCGGCGACTCTCCTTCCGATGGTTAAGACGTTAGGGGGAGGAAATGCGGCGCGAGGTTGGCAGCTTACGTTTGTCATTTACGGCATAGCTGCGGTCATATTTTTCCTGATTGCATTTATGGGCACCAAAGAACGCGTGCAACCACCAAAGACACAGAAATCATCAGTGAAGAAAGATTTATATGAACTGGTGACCAACGTGCCGTGGCTTGTGCTCCTTGCCACGACGATCACGTTTATCCTGTTCGTGGCAGTGAAGAGCAGTGTGACCGTCCATTACTTCAAGTATGTGATCGGGGCACAGGAATTATCATTGCCATTCCGAAAAATTAGTACCTACGATTTTGAAACCTTGACCTCGGCGTATAACACGATCGGTCAAATTTCGGCGTTTATCGGGGTGTTGCTGGTGAGCTGGTTCGCCAGGCAAATTGGTAAGAAGAAAGCGTTTATTATCATTTTCCTGGTCGCGATTTTCAGCACAGGCATCGTCTATTTGCTTAGCGCGAAGCATCTGCTGTGGATCTTTATCTTTCAAATCACGGGTTCGATGACCGGTGGTCCGCTCAGCGTATTGCTGTGGGCGATGTACGCGGATACGGCGGATTACGCCGAGTGGAAGAATAAACGCCGGGCTACGGGTCTGGTCTTCTCGGCATCGACGATGTCGCAGAAATTTGGCTGGGCCTTTGGCGCTTTCGTGGCGCTCACTCTGATGTCTCAGGTAGGTTTCCAGCCAAATCAGGCACAATCGGCAGAGAGTCTAAGGGGTTTGATATCGCTGTTTACAATCATCCCGGCTGCGCTGGGAATCGCTGCCGTGATTATCTCTATTTTTTACCCGTTACATGATAAGAAGGTGAAGGTAATAACGGATGAACTCAAGGAGCGACGCGAGGCGATGGGGGAGGATGCGGCAGCTGTGTAGGTGGGTGATTATTTAGCGATTGGTTGAGCATTGAGAGTAGGTGAGGATTTCAGGCGTATATTCTCCAGGTGAGATGTGGCTTGCGGTATGATGTCGTTGTTTGTTTTGGATGTTGTTTTATATATAAGTGGCAATCCCTACATCCTTACTGCTTAGAAGGTGATTTTTGCGGTGGCATGGTCTTTAGTTTTTTAGTGTTTGTTATCAGTATGAGTGTTAAGATCCTACATCCCCCTTGTTCCCCCTTCACAAGGGGGCGACTGATGCAGGCACTACATGCACAAAACGCAATCTAATACCACCACGAAGCAACATTAGCTAACACATACGCACCAAAACAAGTCCCCCTTTTGAAGGGGGATTCAGGGGGATGTCGGGATAGTAGACGGAGTTGAGGATTCTCACATCAACGTTATCGTATCACATTATTTCAACGCTCCCCGCCAAGCCTGCCATCTCCTACATCCCCCTTGTTCCCCCTTCACAAGGGGGAGACTGATGCAGGGGCTACATGCACAAAACGCAATCTAATACCACCACGAAGCAGCACTGGCTAACACATACGCATCGCAACAAGTCCCCCTTTTGAAGGGGGATTCAGGGGGATGTCGGGATAGTACATGGAGTTGAGGATTCTCACATCAGCGTTATCGAACCACATCATTTCAATGCTCCCCGCCAAGCCAGCCATCTCCTACATCCCCCTTGTTCCCCCTTCACAAGGGGGAGACTGATGCAGGGGCTGTCTACAATGAACTTGATCCTGCTCCACCACAATCTTTAAAAAAAATACCTCACCGCAAGTGTGGGATAGAGCTGCAGGCCTTTTACGTCGAAGAGGTAATTGTGGCTCAATTCGAGTTCAGATCCTACGGAGAACGATCGGTTGATGTTATACCAGAATTGCGGTTCGCTAAACAGGCAGATTGTCTTTCCCGTCCCGGTCGAACTGTTCATCGCGGTGTCCTGAGTCCATATATTGAAGAATCCAATCATTGAAACGCGACCGTTGCATAAATCGTAACTATAATTGATCGAAAATTTCATATCGTCATGCTTATTGCTTTTCGTTTTGTAACTGTACATCAATGCGACATCAAAGTAGAAATCCTGGATAGTAAACGGTTTCATGGCTCCGATGTGGTACCAATTATTGATGACTCCTCCATTAAATAAGCCGCCGTTGAATTCGACATGGGCTCTTAAGGGGAATGTGCCGAATATCTGATCGCGTGCGATCTCGACGTAGGCTAAACTAATCTCACTATGATCATTAAAGTCGAAGTCGACAAACCACCAACCGGAACCATGATCATCCATCTTGTAAAAATCAAACGTAGCGGTAACAAAATCCCTACTCGGCGAATCGCTGTGAATACCACCGGTTCCGTCATAGTGAAGCTGTAAATTCTGGCCATATATGACCATAGGCCAAATAATCATTATCCCTAAGACTAACTTTTTCATTCTCTTACTTTCATAGTAATGTTGAGTAAATTGATTATCAGAATATTGTTGAATAAATATCGCATACATGATGCTACGTTCAAACCTTTAGAAGAGAACTGTTACCACAAACAACCTTTTCAAATGATGCGATATAGGCTGATGACAAAAAGTGATGTTAGTATAATAACATAATATATTTGAAAAACAATTCTTTTTTTTTAAAAGAATAAGTCAATTACCCATCTTATTTTACGAGGTTATGCACGGAGAAGTTCGGGCAAGGGCCGAAGAGGTTTAGAAAGAGTGGGGTAAGGCGCATTATTTAGACGTCGATTTATTAAAAATCTGATTTGATATATTCAAACCAACAGGTGTCACCCATAGAAAATTTTCATATATATAAAAATGAATTTTACCCAGGGTAATGAATTTTTAGGTAAAGATGTTATTTAAATTATTTTCTCGCGTTTGAGTACCTTCTCTATTTTATGAAAAACAGCACTTATATTACCTTGCGAAAATCGGATTTGAATTTGTCCGGAAATGTTAGAAAACTCTTTGCATCCATCTTCCAGGAGAATTATTGCTTTATCCATTCCTAATCTGCCCTGGAAAAGTCCCAGTTCATAAATTACGTTTTCTCTAGCATGCAGCCTGCCGTCATCGTGTGGATCCTCGGCAGTCAATATGATAAGTGCAAAATTACAATCGTCAAGCATTTCTTCCAATCGTTTAGTAACTGTCTTGCCGGCCACCGATTTTCGATCGAATTCTTCATATTCGAGTTGCAGATCATCTTGTAGAAAATCCTTTAATTCCCTCCAGACGGAGGAGTGACCATGACCAATGAAAATTTTATTATTGTCAATCGACCTTGAAGGTTTTCCCTGTTCTGCATCAGCAGAGGCTGTTCCATCTATATCTTTTAAAGCATCACTGACAAATTTAATAAAATGCAATCTTGTATCTTCCTTCTTAAAAAAGAAGTTATTCACTTTAATACTGGTAAACGATTGCCTGATATTTTTAACAAAATCATTTTTAGTACCCGTCACAATTATTACGGGAACATTTCTTACTTTTTTCACGAATTCTGCCAGTTCAAGACCATTTTTGGTGTATGTTTTTTCAGGGTATATATCGATAATCGCCAGATCATACGGTATATTTTTGGATAACCTTTCTTCGGCTTTTGAAAATGAATTATAGATCTCTACGTTATAGTCAAAGGCGTCTATGATCCATTCCTTAAATTCATTCAACCAATCCTCTTCATCATCCACAATGATAATATTGACATTTTTTTTAGATCTCACCATAGGGTTGTACTCCTCTCGATTATTCGCTTTCGTAATTTAGTTCTGAATAACCAGTCGCCATCTTTACTTTTTCTATGAATTCATCTCTGTTAAATTCTTTCTTAAAAATATGGTATGTTCCATATTTCTTTTTAATATCTTTCAGCTCTTTGTAGTCTTTATCAAATCCGGTAATGACAATTGTCGGAATGCTTCGCCCTTTACCTTGTTTGATCACTTCCTCTAAAATAGTCCAACCTTCGTAATTATTGGCTACTTTTGTGCTTTCATCTAACTGCAGATCGACTGTAATTAATGAGTACACATGATGATGTAATTTTTCCAAACCAGTCTCAAGATCATCGGCGACCTGGACATGGAATCCCTCTTCTTCCAAATATTCCTTAAGCTGTTCTCGCCAATCTTCATGGTCTTCGATTACTAAAACACTCATGATTTGTTTCATAGAGCTCTCCCATTTGATTTAAGATTATTCTTCCGATTCATCGGTGTCTAATTTATTCTCTTTTGGAAGGAAGATGAGGAAGGTGGTACCATGCACTTTTCTGCTCTTTACTTCCACATACCCTCCGAAAAATTCGAGGATGGATTTCATATAATACAATCCCTTGCCACTGCTTTCGATACCACGCCAGTAGGTGAAACCATCCTTAAAAATTTCTTCTTTTAATTCACCAGGAATGCCACACCCTGTATCCGATACAGTTATCCTGATTTCATGCCTTAATTCTCTACCTTTGATAGTAATCTGCCCCCCGTCCGGCATCGCTTTAATAGCGTTTGTAATCAGTTCCTGGAAGATCCCCTCATATAGGAGCTTATAATTTGCTTTTATCGTAGGCAATTTATCCAAATCACGAATGATAAATCGGATGTTTTTCGATTTTTTATATTCGTCACTATTTTTTATATCCGCTTCGATTCTCTTAAAGTCGATGCTCTCCTGATTTGAGTAGTAGCTAAGATTGTTCTTGGATGTCACTTCATCCGGATAATCTAACGCTTTCCTGGCATTTCTCAGTATACTTTCCAGAGCATCCCTTGTTTTTTGGTCGTATACTCCTTTTTTGGCAAGCAGATCCATCGCCTTGACTCGTATGAATCCGACTGAATTGCTGATTCGATGCTCGAAGGTACGCTGCATCTTGGTAATACCTACCAAAATTTCGCTGTCGATACTCTTCTCTAATTTCTTTCTTGCTTCTTCATTTTGTTGAAACAGTTGCGCATTCGAGATGGCTACGGCTGCCTGGCCGGCTAACATCTCTAATAATTTTAAATCCTCATGAATGAAATCATTTTTTTCTTCTGATTGAAGAGTTAAGATGCCTATCGGTTTTTTATCCAGTATAAATGGAATCAATATTTCGGAACGGATGAAATATGTTCTATCTGATATCAATTTTTTACCCGGAGCGGTGTAATGATGAATTTCGATTTTCTTCGTATCGAAAACGTATTTCGTTTTTTGGTTCGTAGGCATGACTTCATTTTCATTGGTATCCGGAATTGCCTTGACAATTTTAAGGTAATTCCCATTTTGTCTTATTGAAATATAACCAAATCGCTTAGCCGTCAAATTTAAGGCCGCTCGTAGGATAATACCGAACGTATCGTTGAGAGAAAGTGTCTTCTTTAAAATAGAGGAATCAACTTCCCGCAATTCTCGCAATAAGTTTACTAATTGAAAGTTCTGCAGTGCCAGGGAAGCCTGATTTGCCAGTGATATGATGACGATAGAATCTTCTAAAGTGAAAGCGTTTTCTTTTATGCTCTCGATAACGATTTTACCCATCACCGTATGATTCGAATAAATAGGAACCAACAAAGCGGATTTAACTTCTTTTTCTGCCAGAAAGTTATATTCCGGATAGTCTTTGTTTATTAATTCATTTGAAAGATCTCGTACGTTATCTATCAATTTATAACGTTCACGAGTCTTTAGCCATCTCTGCTTTGGATAATAGAGGTTTATTTCTTTATTGAGAAGGCTTGCATAATTTGGGGATGTCACCAGAATCTTCGTGTTCATTTTCTCTTCATTGACGATACCGATGTATCCTTTATCTGAATATATCAGTTCCAATGCCTTATCCAGGAGAGGTTGCAGAATATCTTCCCGTTCCAGTTTTTCTTTATTAAATTGTTCCACGATGGTATTGCCTGTCGCCTGGATTGCGTTTAAGCCAGTATGGATATGATCGATTGTCTGCATTTTCTCATCCAGCAGATTGGCATTTCGAATAGCCAAAGCCGCCTGGTTAGCCAATATCTTCATGATCCGTTTTTGATCGGCATCGAATTTCTGACGTCTACGGTAGTTAATGAACATCATGCCGACGATTTCGTTTTTTACTTTTAATAATAATGCCGCGCAGGATTTTATCCCCTCACGATCAGCAAATTTTAACTCATCTTCTTTGATTTTTTTATTTTTAATCTCTTCGTGACTAAAACGCCTCTCATGTTTTACATCAGACGCAAATATATCTCTTCTTGCTTCGATGACTTTAAATTGTACATCGTTTTTATGGAATGGTCGATGCATCACATCAGGAAATCTTAAATCACCATGGACAAAAGGTGGATGAGCCACTTCCCTGGTTGATTCATTATAGCGATAAAGTATCACCAGATCCGCATCCATGGTGATGAATGTATTGAAGGTGATAGAATTTAATACACTATTAATCGATGATTCACTGACAATGGCGTTTCCAATTCCGTGGAGCCTGTTGACAGCCTCATAATTTCTGATGTTGTTAATCGCGATAGATATCTTGTTCGCAAAAGTTCGGGCGATGGTCTTATCTTCATTTGAAAATAATTTATCATAACGATAATTAATAAACAGGACGCCGACGAGTTCGTTGCGATGAGTCAGTTTTAAAATAATTCCTGAATTAAGCAATTCTCGTTCATAGAATTTTTGAGGGACGTCGGGATTATGCCTGGCCCGGTATAGCTCTTTTATTAATTTATCTGATTTAAATGACTCAATAAAGAATTCATTTTCGCGTTGTTGAACTAATTTAATTACAAAGCTATCCTTGGTGAAATGGCCTTCCGTTTTATGACCTTTAAATATAAAATTACCGGAGCAGATGACTTCATCGGCAAAACCGAAATTATCTTTTTTATTATATTTATACTGGTATAATAATACCAGATCGGCTTCCATCAATTCTTTGGCGATATTGGCGATGTCTTGCAGCACATTGTGCTCGGAAGTCTGAGTCAGATGTTTATCGATTTTGGATATAGATTCCAACTGCTGAATGAGTTTCGCTTTTTTGATAGCCTCTCCCGCTTTATTGGCGATGAGGTGCATGATCTGTGTGTCGAGAGAAGTGAAACGAACGATGCGGTTCGTATATACATTAAGAACACCGAGCAGTCTCTTCTCCTTCTTACTCTCGGTCGAAAGAATGGCCGCTGACATCATGCCATAAAGATCATTTGCTTCGGCAAAATCTTTATAATTAAAATCGCTATCCGGACTCTGGATATTTTCTTCGATTATTACTTCTTGTTCTTCAGCGGCTCGACCGCAAATTCCCTCACCGATTTTGATGGGCAATTCAGAATCGAGCTTGAAACCAGCCGCATGGACTATTTTAAGCGTGTCCCTATCTAATAATCTGATTGAACAGCAGTTCGTTTCGATTTCTTCATTTGTACGATCAATTATTTCATTATATAACTGGTCAAGATTGTCGATGTTTTTAAACGGACGTGTCAGATCCATCAAGCGGTTAAGATAGTGATAGCGCTTAAGAAATATCGCCAGTTGTGTGGCGATCGATTTCAAGTCCTTTACATCATCGCCAGAAAACGCGCTTTCTTTATCTGAATCGAGTACCAGGGCACCGATCACTTGATTTTGAAAATTCAGTGGTATGACGATTTCTGATTTAGTGTCCTGATCTTGATTGTAGGCTAAATAATAGTCGTCATTTTCGATATCAGGACAATTATACTCTTCTCCTTCAGAAACCACTTTACCGACTATGCTTTTTTTATCATCACCAAAATCGAGCTTTCCATCTTTGAGTTCCGCGATCTTTAACGGGGGTAATGTAATATTATCGAGACCGTACTGCCATTTGGGATTATAATTAATGTACTTACTGGTGAACGTCGTCAGGCACACGAAACCTGCTTTCGCATCATAGATCTTACATGTATTGGCGATAATTTTTTTAAGCTTATCGGTCAAAAGCTTTTCCTGAAATTTACTTCTGGTCCTATCATCTCGAATGGCTTCAACCTTGCTTACTTCATCGATAAGGTTATCGATCACAGTTCGTGCACGAAGACGACGATTAACTATGTTGTATTCTTGAGTCTTTTCGATCGCAATGACTGCATGTTTCGCCAGTGTCTCTACCAGCGATAAATGATCCTGGGTAAAATAATTTATTTTTTTATGCCCCACTGTCAAAATGCCAATTACTTCTTCTTTAGATAACAAGGGAACTGAGATCCGTGATCTTACATTTTTATAGGTTATCCCCGTGTCTCTGAACTTGCATTTGTTTATATCTGGTATAATTATAGACTCTTTACTATCAATGACATGGCTGGTAATATCTGTTTTACGTTTCTTCTCTCGTTTATATTCGACATTTACACAATTAATAGGATATTTCCTGTCGATAAATTTGCCATCCCAGATTTTGATGCATCCATATTGAGCATCAATTAATTTGCGTCCCCCGTCGACTATTTTCTTGAATACAAGGTTTGGGTCGCCTACACTCTCGTTGATACTCTGAGCGATATCATCCAATAATTTAAGCTGATTCTCCTTCTCAATTTCCTCATCGCGAAATGCGAATCTCGATGTCAAAGCGAGTGCGGTCTGACCGGCTATTACCCTGATCAATTCTTTTTCAGCATCCTGAAATTTATGCGGGAACGTGGTGTAGAGATTCAGCGTACCTAATACTCTCTTTCTTTCTCTATGGTCAAAAATGGGAGTAACCAGTGCGGATTTAAGCCCGATTTTTCTTGCAAGTTCTTTGTAGCGATAATTGCACTTTTCATCGAAAATATCGATATAATCGATTTGTCTCTTTTGCTTTATGCAGTCGGTCGAGAGTGATCTGTCTTTTAGATTTATTTTAAAATTGTTCTGATATTCGTCTTCATATTCTCCGAATCCGTGAAGCGATCTGACGATTAAATCGTCTGTATCATAATCGATGGTGATGATAGAGCATATGTTGTAATTTAGTTCATTAAAAATTATTTTAACGATCTGATCCGTCATCTCCTTTGAGGGTATTTCAGGATTGAATATCGAGTCTATCTCTTGTATTAATCGGAGTTTTTTTTCGGCGTAATTATTCGAGATGATTTGATCGATAAGCGGAAAGAGGGTCGCTTCTTCCTTTGCATCGGCAATGATAGGGTTAGGTTGTGAAAGGTACTTGATTAATTCTGAATTAATATGACCATTGCTTGTTATAAATAAACACTTGCCTTGATCAATTTTTGAGACAAGCTTGATGATAGATTTAGCAGGAAACGATAAATCGATCAAGATCATATCAATCTTTTTACCGCTATGTTTATATTCATCGATTGTAATAATGGCATGATTAATATCATCATCGTGTATTATTTGATTTGACTTTTCTTCGGTATATTTTTGGCCGAGTATTGAGCCAATGTGGGATAATTTTTTAACATTCCTGAATACCAGAAGAAATGTATTATTACAATATTGCATACTATAACCTGTGTAATATTGTTCATCTTATGTTTATTATCGATGATTCACACTAATATGTATTGTGCGAAGGAAGTGTTAAAAACGTACCGGTGGCATGATAGAACCGAGAATGAGTTTGTTAACGATACGGGAGAGGTAGGTTCTCGTCGGAGACAGTTACAATGAATGCGGATGAAATACGCAAAATATTTCCTCCTATTATTACACTTGGAACGATATTAAGCAGAGAAATGATGTACAGAATAGAGTTTATGACTCTTACATATATTGTTACAGGAAAGTAATAAAGTAATTATAAAAAAATATTCGAAAATGTCAAGTAAAAAATATGATTTGTTTGTTGTAAGTTATATATTGTATTTTGATATTGGTTCTCACAAATGTGTGATGTAGTTATTTCAAATTATGTTATGATTGTTTTTTACATGTGGTCTGGAGATAGGAGAATATAGAAGGGAGAACGATTCATTTCGCAGGTGATAAGCACATTGTAGATTATTATGAGTAATAAGGACAACCAAAAGGCGAATAGTTGTTTAATTAGTCGCTATCAAATTACGTAAGCTTACTTTTTGGCTGTTGCTACTGAACAACCTTGCGGCCGATGTAGCAACTGTGTTTTATTATTTTTTACAAATATTCCAAAAATTTTTATTTGAGATAATTTTCTTGGAATTTAACATCATTGATTTTATAATATGTTTTAGAAATAATACCATCAATAATACAATGTTTTTTTGTTTACAGTCGATTAAACGACTGCTATCGAGCGGATTGGTGGGGGAAATCATTTAAATATCTATACAAGAAAGGGCAACTCATGAGGGTTGCCCTTTTTATTAAGACATTTTATTTGTTTCACATCGCAATTCAAAGAATACGCGATACAGAATCAGTCATGAGAGAAATGATGAATCCGTGTCTGATTCCTATTTCGCTTCCGCCATTTTCTTGTACGTCTCATAGCGTTCTTTGACGAAATCTTCGAAATCGCTCCAGTAGCCTTCCACTTTTTCGGGGAAGGTGACCTTTAATGAGCTGTAACGCGTCTCACCCTTGAGGAATTCGGTAACATCTATCGTCGGTTCTTTTGAATCAAGGATGAGTGGATTCTTTCCTTCTGCTTTCAGCATCGGATTGTAGCGGTACAGCAGCCAGTAACCGGTGTCCACTGCTTTCTTTTCTTCGATCTGTGATTGTCCCATGTCGATGCCGTGATTGATGCACGGAGCATAGGCGATGATGATCGACGGGCCATCGTAGGCTTCGGCTTCGGTGATCGCCTTGATTAACTGCATCTTGTTGGCACCCATGGCGACTGCAGCAACGTAAACGTAACCGTAGGTCATCAGCATCATGCCCAGATCCTTCTTCGTGGTCTTCTTGCCCGATTCGGCAAATTTAGCCACCGATCCTAACGGAGTCGATTTCGATGCCTGACCGCCGGTGTTGGAGTATACTTCGGTGTCCATGACCAGCACATTCACATTGCGTCTCATCGCTAATACATGATCTAATCCGCCGTATCCGATATCGTAAGCCCAACCGTCGCCGCCAAACGCCCAGACACTCTTGTCGATAAAGTAGCTCTCCAGCTCTTTGATCTTCTGCAGCAGTTTCTGGGTATCACCTTTAGCACCGGATAATGCATCGGGCAATAATTTCTGAATCAGGGCAGCGTTGGCCTTGGCTTCTGCCGTTGTTTCTTTCCACAAGCCCTTCGCCTTGGTCAGTGCATCTCGTAGTTGACCATTGACGCCATCATTCAATGCTTTCTCCACATTGTATAGCAACTGGCGACGGTTCGCGTCAACCGCCAGTCGCATGCCAAACCCGTATTCGGCATTGTCCTCGAATAACGAATTCGCCCACGCCGGTCCATGTCCGTCCTTGTTCTTGGTGTACGGAATGGTCGGGAACGTACCGCCCCAGATCGATGAACAACCGGTCGCGTTGGCGATGATCATACGGTCGCCGTACAACTGCGTAATCAGCTTCACATAGGGGGTTTCACCGCATCCGGCACATGCACCGGAGAACTCGAGCAACGGCTGTTTGAACTGACTACCCTTGACCGAGGCCAGTTTCACCACGTCGCTCATCACGTCCTCAGGCAGCGATGAGAAGAACTTCCGGTTCTCGTTTTCGCCCGCTTCTCGCTCATCTTCAATCGGTCTCATCTCCAGAGCGCCCTTGGGACATTCGTTCACACACACGGAACAGCTCTGACAATCTTCGATGAAGATCTGCACCTTGTAATCGTATTTTTCACCGTCACGAGCCAATGCCTTTAACGAACTGAACGTCTTCGGTGCGTCTTTTAAAAGATCGCGGTCGATCAATTTTGCACGAATAGCTGCGTGGGGACATACAAATGAACACTGATTACACTGGATACAATTCTCTTTGATCCAATGTGGAACAACCGGTGCCACGCCGCGTTTTTCGAGTTGCGTCGTTCCCGATGGGACATACCCATCGAACGGCATTTGCGACACCGGGATCAGGTCGCCCTTCTCGCGCATGTTCACTTCGATGACGTTCCTGGTAAACTCGTCCGCATTATCCGGGACCAATTTTTTCTCTTTCAGATGTTCTTTCGGCAATGCAGATGGGACCTTGATCTCTACCAACGCTTCGTCAGTATGATCCACGGCCTTCCAGTTCATCTCCACCACCTGATGACCCTTCTTGCCATACGATTTCTCGATGGCTTCCTTGATCATCTTGATGGCCTGTTTTCGCTCCAATACGCCCGAAATCAGGAAGAACGCGGTTTGCATCACCGTGTTGATACGGCCGCCTAAACCGACTTCGTTTGCGATCTTCAGGGCGTCGATGTTATATAATTTGATCTTCTTCTCGATAATGGTCTTTTGCATATCCTCTGTTAGGTTGCTAAAGACCTCGTCGTTGGACCAGTTGGAGTTCAACAAAAATACGCCATTATCTTTAATTCCCTCTAAAATATCATAGCGTCCGATAAAGGCCTGATTATGGCATGCGATAAAATCGGCATGCTCTACCAGATAGAGCGACTGAATCGGGTTCTTACCAAATCGTAAATGGCTGCGGGTGATACCGCCCGATTTCTTGGAATCGTACTGGAAGTAGCCCTGAGCGTACATATCGGTATTATCGCCGATGATCTTGATCGAATTCTTATTCGCTCCGACCGTACCGTCGGAACCAAGACCCCAGAATTTACAGCTTATGGTTCCTGCGGGAACGGTGTTCAGCTTTTCTTTGACTTCGATTGATTTGTGTGTCACATCATCGGTGATACCTACGGTGAAACCATGGAACGCTTTTCCATCTAAATGATCGTATACGGCCTTCACCATCGAAGGGGTGAACTCTTTGGATGAGAGTCCGTAGCGTCCGCCTATTATTTCGATATCCTTGCCCTTCAACGCCGAGACCACATCGAGGTACAGAGGTTCGCCGATGGAGCCAGGTTCTTTAGTTCGATCGAGTACTGCGATCTTTTTTACAGTTTTCGGTAATGTCTTGATGAAATTTTCAACCGAGAACGGACGATACAGACGAACTTTGACAAGACCTAATTTTTTGCCTTCTTTTTCATTCAAATAGTTGATCGTCTCGTGAATGGTCTCGCAGCTGCTGCTCATGGATATGATCACTTTTTCGGCATCCGGTGCGCCGACATAATCAAACAGATGATATTGCCGTCCCACCACCTTGGCCAGTAGATCCATATATTCCTGAAAGATAGCCGGCGTGGCGTCGTAATATTTGTTCACCGTCTCGCGTCCCTGGAAGTAGACCTCAGGATTCTGGGCGCCGACCTTAACTCGCGGTTTTTCCGGATTCAGGGCGCGACTGCGGAACTGTTCGACGTATTTGTGGTCGATCATTTCTGCCAGAGTATCGTAATCGATGACTTCGATCTTTTGGATCTCCGAAGAGTTACGGAACCCGTCGAAGAAATTAAGGAACGGAACCAGCGATTTGAGTGTCGCCAGATGCGATACCACGCTCAGATCCATGATCTCTTGCAGGCTGCTGGCCGCCATCAGTGCGAATCCTGTGTTTCGCGCCGACATGACGTCCGAATGATCGCCGAAAATGGAGAGGGATTGACATGCGAGCGAGCGGGCAGACACGTGGAATACGGTCGGAAGCATCTCGCCGGCTATTTTGTGCATGTTGGGAAGCATGAGTAATAATCCCTGCGACGCCGTGAACGTCGTTGTGAACGCGCCGGCCGAAAGGGAGCCATGGACCGCACCGGCTGCGCCGGCTTCTGATTGCATCTCAATGACATCGACCGTCTGTCCGAAAATATTTTTAAGGTTATTTGCTGCCCAGGAATCTGCATATTCGCCCATTCCGGAAGAAGGAGTGATAGGATAAATTGCAGCCACATCGCTGAACGCATACCCCACATGCGCCGCAGCCATGTTACCATCCATTGTGTGTTTTTCAAATTTCTTCATGATGTACCTTTTGTTATTTTGTTATTACCTTTTATTGTTAATTCTTAAATATATTGTATCTTCAATTTCATCAAAGTACTACTTAAAAAGCTTTTACCACGAAGGACACGAAGAAAAGACTAACTACGAAGCTCACGAAGAATAGGAGGTAAAATAAAGTAGTATATATGTTTATGGTTATAAGAATATAAAGTCATTTTTTATCTATAACGAAAATTTAAATTTTTTCTTCGTGTTCTTCATGTCCTTCGTGAGCTTCGTGGTGGAAGCTTTTTTAAACCTTCAAAATTTTCAGTCCCAAAAAATTTATCTACAAACTTACAAAAAATTACCCACTTTATCAAGCAATATTTTGGTGTTTCTAAAAAAGATACACCAGGGATCGGTGTTGGGACGATCCCTGGAGTTGGATTATTTACTTTTCTTCAGTAATATACGGCTGTCGGCGACGGAGCAGCCTTTGCCTTCGGCGTAGACGATCAGCGGATTGATGTCGAGTTCCGCAATCTCGGGATTTTCGGTCACCAGTTGCGATAATCGTAAAATACAATCGATGATTGAATCGATATCCGAAGGTGGATTGCCGCGTACACCGGTGAGGAGCTTATAGGTCTTGATCGATTTGACCATGATCTCGGCGCTGACCTTCCACATCGGTGCGAGTCGGAACGTTACGTCCTTCATCACCTCCACAAACGTACCGCCGAGGCCGAACATGCACATGGGACCAAATTTAGGATCCTTGAACGAGCCTAATATCACTTCGATGCCCTTCTGAGCCATCTGCTCCATGAGCACACCCTGTATATTGGCGTCGGCTTTGTATTTCTTCGCATTGTCCAGGATCCTGTCGTAGGCAGCCCTGGCTTCGTCAGCGGATTTGATGTTCAACATCACGCCACCCGCATCGAATTTATGAATGATGTCAGGGGACATGATTTTCATGGCGACCGGGAAACCGACTTGCTCTCCGGCCTTGGCAACCTCTTCCGGTTTGGTGATCAGGAAGTTCTTGAGCACCGGGAAACCGTAATTGTTGAGGATCTCGTTGGCTTCCTTTTCACCCAGATAAACCTCGTCCTTATCGGCTAATTTGCTCTCGATCAATTTCCTTGTGGCATCATGGTTAACTTTAAATTTCACGACCTCGCGACCCGCGTATTGCTGGTTCTTAATAAATTTGACCATGGACGCCATGGCTCTGACAGCCTCTTCCGGGAAGCTGTAGTTTGGAATTCCATGTTTTTCCAGATAATCGATGCCTTCGCTTACGTCCACGATCCCCATGAACGAGCAGAGAACCGGTTTAGCGATGTTTTTCGTGGCAGCCGGAACGATCTCGGCTGTCTCCAGGATATCGGTCATGGCCTGCGGAGTGAGCAGCACGATGGCTCCATCCACGTTGTCGTCCGCCAGGATGTGACGGATGGCAGCTTCGTAACGATCGTGTTTCGCATCACCGATCACGTCCACCGGATTGTTCAACGATGCGGTAGGGGGCAGGTATTCGCGCAATTTGGACTTGGTCGCGTCCGACAGCTCGGATATCTCGAGTCCGTGGTGAATGGCCGCGTCAGTGGCCATGATGCCAGGACCCCCTGCGTTGGTAATGATGGCGATCTTATTGCCTTTCGGCAGAGGTTGTTTGGCGAACGCGATGGCGTAATCGATCAGCTCATCGATTGCTTCGACCCGTTGAATCCCAGCTTGCTGGAATATGGCGTCATAGGCCGTATCGGAGCCAGCCAATGATCCGGTATGCGAGGCAGCAGCGCGAGCCCCGGCGGCGGAGCGTCCTGATTTTAATGCCAGCATCGGCTTCTTGGTCTGCCATGCGATCTCCCTTGCGGTCTCTAAAAATTTTCGCCCATCTGATATGTCCTCAAGATACATCAATATCACATCCGTGTCCGGATCATCTTTCAGATAATGGAGTAAATCGACTTCACTGATGTCAGCCTTGTTTCCGAAGCTGATGAATTTGGAGAAACCGATGTTACGGCCTTCGGCGTAATCGAGCACCGATGTGCACAGTGCACCCGATTGGGAGATGAAAGCGATGTTACCGGGAGTCGGCATTTTGGTAGCGAAGCTGGCGTTCATCCGTGTATTGGAGTCATTATTGATGACGCCAAGGCAGTTGGGCCCGATCACGCTGATGTTATGCTTGTCCGCCACGGCTTTCAGTTTCTTCTCCAGTTCTACACCTTCACCCCCGATCTCCTTAAAACCGGCCGTGATCACGATGGCTCCTCTAACCCCCTTCGCACCACATTCATCCAATACGGCGGGGACGATCTTGGCCGGAACGATGATGACGGCAAGATCGACTTCATCCGGTATGTCCAACACGCTTGGATACGCCTTAATACTTTGAATAGAACTCGCTTTTAAATTTACCGGATAGAGAATCCCCTGATATCCTCCGGCAATAATGTTTTGAAAAACAGCCAGACCAACACTTCCCGGTTGGTTCGATGCACCGATCACCGCAATCGACTTCGGATTCATTACTGCATCAATATTCTTAGTCATGTAACCTCCTGTAAAACGATACTATATGGTTCAGTTTCAGGTATATGTAACTTGAATTTTTATGATTTGTAAATTATTGTTTGCATTTTGTAAAAAATTAACCACGAAGCTCACGAAGAACACGAAGATCACGAAGAGATATAAAATGAAATATGTTAATTGATTAAAAACTGAATTATAGTCAATTCGAAACTAAGTTTAAAAGCATTTCTTCGTGTTCTTCATGTCCTTCGTGAGCTTCGTGTCCTTTTTTATAAAAAAATCATTCACTCAATCGGTGATTCGCGGAGGAGGAGGCGCACGTATTGAGCCCGCTTGTAGATCCACGGATCTGCGCTGTTTTTGCGGCTCAGTTTACCCCGGAAGTCCTCCAGCTTTTTATAGCCCTTTGCCTTCATCCATGATTCGATATCCCCGAGCATGGTGGATATGTAATCGATCCCGTTTTTATACAGCGTGCTCACCACCTGCACACAGTCGGCCCCGGCTAGCAGCATTTTGACAACGTCCTGGCCTGTGAATATCCCCGTGTTGGCGCATAGGTCGGCGTTCACCTGTCCGTACAGTAATCCGGCAAAGCGCAGCGGCAGCCGATGATCCTTCGCATCGCTCAGGTAGAACGGGTAACAATTTTTTTCGGTCGCCGTGTCGATATCGGGCTGAAACAATTGGTTGAACAGAACGAATCCCGCCACGTTCTCTTTATCCAGTCTGGCGATGAAATGAAGGGGATTGCTGTAAAATGGGCTCAATTTGACACTGAACGGTACATTAACGACTTTGTCAATTGCTCTGGTAATCTCTAATTGCTTTGCTTCGACCGACTCACCGCTTTGGTTTAAGTCATCTGGTGCGGTATAAAAGTTCAATTCGAGTCCATCCACACCGGTGTTCTGCAGTTCTTCCGCGTATTGAATCCAGGATTGCATAGTGACCGCGTTCAAGCTGGCGATGACAGGGATAGAAACGCTCTTCTTCGCTTTTTTAACCCACATCAGATGCTCTGCCGGGCCCGCGTGTTCGAGTCGCGGAAAAATGGTCACCATTTCGGCGTGTCTTTCATCATATTTGGTCAGTTCCTGCTCTAATTTGAAACGTTCAAGCTGTATTTGTTCCTCGAACAGAGATTTTACTACCAACGCACCGGCACCCGCTTTTTCGATTTTTTTGATCGTGTCCATGTCCGCCGTTATTTGGCTAGCTCCGACGATGATCGGATTCTTCAGTTCGATCCCCATATAGGTCGTTCTAAGATCTGCCATGCATCGATCTCCTTCCTGATAAGGTACGTTTACCTATCTTTTATTAAAATAGTACTAATATTTTTTTCACAATGTGAAAAAAATCACAATAAAATAACCCCAAATATAGCATAATTATGGCTAAATGTCAAGTAAAAATTTAAGTTAACTTCTGTCGCTTTAAATCGATAAGATCGATTCAATGTTGGTTAATCTTCAAAATTTCCTTTTCGCTCCCGGCTGCGCAGATACCATTTGTAGAGTTCACTGATGATGATGACCGGTATCCCCGACGCGATGAGTATCAGCCAGTGCTGGCCTGACAGTGCTTCGGTGTGCAGCGCTTTCTGCAGAAAGGGCACATAAACGGCACAGACCTGCAGGCTGATGGAACTCGTCCATGCAAGCAAGAGCCATGGATTGGAAAAGAAGTTCATCTTAAAAATCGATTGACGCATCGAGCGGAAGTTGAACACATTCATCTTCTCGATGAGCACCAATCCTGTAAACGCCATGGTCTGAGCCACTGTCGCCGCATGTCCCTGGAAGTAGTGGAAAATCCATAGCGTCACAAATCCCATATAACTGGCTAACAGAAAGATTCGGATGAAAGCGGTTTTCCCCAGCAGCTCCGCATTGGGCGATCGGGGTGGGCGCTTCATAATTGCCGATTCTGCGGGTTCCACGCCGAGGGCGACGGCGGTGAGACCATCGGTGATGAGGTTCATCCATAAGATCTGGACGGGCAACAGGATCAAGTTCCCGCCCAGAATGATGTTGAACAGGATGGCGATGATTTCTGCGATATTCGAGCTCAGGAGGTAGCGCACGAATTTCTGAATATTATCGTACTGGCGCCTTCCTTCCTCCACCGCGCCGATGATGGTGGCGAAATTATCATCCAGCAGGATCATGTCCGACGCGCCCTTGGCCACGTCCGTCCCTCGTAATCCCATGGCTGTACCGATGTCCGCGCCTTTCAACGCAGGCGCATCGTTCACACCATCGCCGGTCATGGCAACAACTTCGTTCATCTCCTGCAGCAGATCCACGATCCGCATCTTCTGTTCAGGCGTGGCTCGGGCGAACAGGATGTCCTTCTTCAACAGGTCCTTCAGCTCGTCATCGCTCAGACTTACGATGTCAGAACTCGTATAGGCCCGGGTGGCTCTTAATCCGATCCGTTGGGCAATGGCCAGGGCGGTGGCCGGTGAATCACCCGTTATCATGAATATTTTAATTCCGGCGCTGTATGCCAGATTCACGGCGTCCTTAACTTCGGGACGCGGCGGATCAATGATGCCCACGATGCCCAGAAAGACCAGATCCGACTCGACCACGTCCTCTTCTAATTTGGTCTCGGGTTTAAATTCCTTGTAGGCGAGACCTAATGTCCGTATCCCTTTCTCGGCCATCCCCATGTAGGCGTTGACGACTTGATTCTTGATCTGATCCGTGAGTTCGATGGCGTGATCCCCTTGCGCAATTCGGGAACAGTGGTTCAGTAGCACCTCCGGTGCGCCTTTGACGTGCGCCTTCAGGGTGCCGTCGCTCTTTTCAACGACGGTCATTCGTTTACGCCGCGAATCGAACGAGAATTCTGAAATGAACTCGCCGTGATTGTCATCATTAATTCCTCCCTTACGCGCTACGGTGATCAGCGCGGCTTCGGTGGGATCGCCGATGGCGTACCAGCCCTTCTCATCCCGGGCGATGCTCGCATGGTTGCAGATCTGGCCCGTTGTCAGCAATCGGCCGAGTTCTATTTTTGTGTTCTCATCCAATTCACCGTTATTGGTTTTGAAGTCGCCCTCAGGCGTATACCCGCTGCCTGTGACTTCCAATTCGCCGGATGGCAACCAGATATGTTGGACCGTCATCTGGTTCTTGGTGAGTGTTCCGGTCTTGTCGGTGCAGATCACCGTGGCTGCGCCGAGTGTCTCAGCCGCCTGAAGTCGCCTGAGCAGTGCACGCCGCTTGACCATGGCTTTTACACCCAGTGCCATGGTGATGGTTACCACTGCGGGCAGTCCTTCTGGTACGACGGCTACGGCGAGGGATATACCGGTCATGAACATCTCTTTCAAAGGATTTCCCAGCAGCCATCCGACCAGCGCGATCAGGATCGATATGCTGAATCCGACGATACCTAACTGTTTGCCAAGCACGGCTAATTTCTTTTGCAGAGGCGTGGTCTCGTCCTCAACAGCCTGCGTCAGATGCGCAATGCGGCCAAATTCGGTATTCATCCCCGTGGCAACGACCACCCCGCGAGCGCGACCGTTGCTTACGGCCGTACCCATCCATGCCATGGAGGATCGTAGCGCTAAATCCATGTTTTCTTCTAACGGAGCGGTGTCTTTATGCGATGAGATCGATTCGCCGGTCAATGATGATTCATCGATGCGCAGGTTAACGGTTTCGATCAGGCGCAAATCGGCCGGGACACGATCGCCGACGTCCAGTAACACGATATCGCCCGGGACCAGCTTCTTCGAGTCGATGGTCTGCGGACTGCCGTTGCGCACGACCTGACATCGCAAGGCTAGCATCTGTTTTAACGACTCCAGCGCTTTCTCCGCCCGCCACTCCTGTATAAAGCCGAGCAATCCGTTTAACACCACAATCACCATGATGGTGATGGCATCCACGATCTCTTTGGTCAGTACCGAAATGACGGCGGCGATGATCAGAATAAGGATTAAAATATCGAAGAATTGGCGTATCAGGACTTTATACCACGGGGTCTGTCCCACTGTCTTCAAGGAATTTATCCCGTATTTCGTTAACCTGTTCGAAACTTCAGTTTCATCCAAACCATGTTTTGCGTTCGTGTTCAGTTCCGTAATGACCTTGTCGATTTTCACCGCATGCCATAGCCGTTTTTCGTCCATCAACATTCCTTTCTGAAAAAAAATATCCACCACAGAGGGCACAGAGGGCACAGAGTTCATCACAAACCCAACCCCGAAAAATCATCATATTTTCGATAGATTCTTAGGATTAGGGAGGGGTAGGGTCTCTGTGCTCTCTGTGGTTAAATAAAAAAGATCATTTACCCGTTTGCGACATCGGATCCAGTAATCTATTCAATTCTTCTTCAGGCAGAACCATGTGTTCCATCGCCACCTCGCGAACCGTTTTACCTGTTGAATAAGCCTCCCTGGCGATTTCTGTAGCGGCGTCGTAGCCGATGATCGGAGCCAGTGCAGTGCACATGGCGAGGCTCTGTTCGATCAATGAGGCTGCGCGCTCATCGTTCGCCACGATGCCGTTAATACATTTATCGACCAGATTGTTTATTCCATTCGTCAGTATTGAGATGGAATCCAAAAGATGATACGCCATCATCGGCATCATCACGTTCAGTTCGAAGTTGCCATGTTGTCCGCCGATGTTGATGGCAACATCGTTACCCATGATGGTAGCGCAGACCATCATCATCGATTCGGCGATCACCGGGTTGATTTTCCCCGGCATGATGGAGCTCCCCGGTTGAACTGCGGGCAGAGTAATTTCACCGATTCCACTGCGGGGACCCGAGCTCATCCATCGCAGGTCGTTTGCTATTTTCATCAGGCTCACGGCGACCGTCTTTAGCTGTCCGCTCGTTTCGACGATCGCGTCTCTGGCAGCGAGAGCCTCGAAGCGGTTCTTCACCCGTATAAAATGCATACCTGTCATCTGATTGAGTCTCTCGATCGCTACTTCAGCAAATCTGGGATGCGTATTTAGTCCTGTCCCCACGGCAGTCCCGCCCAGCGCCAACTCGCGGAGTCGCGGCAGAACGCCGTTCACCCGTTCTACGGCCAGCTCAATTTGCCGCGCGTATCCGCTAAACTCCTGTCCTAACCGTATTGGGACAGCGTCCTGCAGGTGAGTGCGGCCGATTTTGACTACATTATCAAATTCGCGCGCCTTATCCCCCAGCACCGAAGCCAAATTGGTCAGCGCAGGCAGTAATCTGTTTACAATCTCCTCGAATGCGGCGATGTGAATCGCTGTGGGTATGACATCGTTGCTGGACTGTCCCTTGTTCACATGATCGTTGGGATGTACTGGCCGTTTGCTGCCGATTTCACCCCCGAGCAGTTCGATGGCGCGATTAGCGATCACCTCATTGGCGTTCATGTTGGAAGATGTACCGGATCCTGTTTGATACACATCGACCACGAAATCATGATCCATTTTACCATGGATTACCTCGTCGGCTGCCAGGGAAATAGCTTCGGCGATGCTCCTGTCCAATATTTCGAGATCTGCGTTGGTCTCGGCAGCGGCTTTTTTGATCAATCCCAGCGCACGGATGAAACTTCGTGGCATCCGCTTGTCGCTGACAGGGAAGTTATCGAACGCCCGCTGCGTCTGTGCACCATAATATGCGGTTTTCGGAACCTTCACCTCACCCATCGAATCCGTCTCTATGCGGTAATTTTTCATTATCATTTACTATTCGTGTGAATTATTAATTTAACAAATGATTAACCACAGAGAGCACAGAGAACACAGAGCCCAACTTCTCCCAGCCAGCGTTTTTAAATCTGAGTCCACCCACAGGATACTAAAAATTCATAGTTTTTGGGGTGAATGATGTGGGTGGCTCTGTGATCTCTGTGTCCTCTGTGGTAAAATTTTGTGGTTAAACTATTTTTACAAATTAAATAAATTTAACAATAATAATCAAGTCTTTTTCTTATATTATCCTATTTAAAACTATAGATTTGTGCTTGACATTTCAGAAAATATTCGTTACATTTGCTGGTAACGTCATGGGGACTAACAGTTTTTACGTATGCACGCGCTTTGGAGACGATGGTGTCATATCGGCTGGAAATTAACAATGTAGCTAAACATTTCGACCGACTCCTGTTGTTCAAGAAAATTGATGCAATGGTGGAGCAGGGGCAATTATTGACCATTTCCGGGGAAAACGGCTCTGGTAAAAGCACACTGCTGCGAATCATCGCCGGTTTGCTGAAGCCATCCAGGGGGGATGTCGTCTATTTTAATGACACGCTACGATTAGAGCGGTCTCAGCTCTGTTCGATGATGACTATGGCAGCGCCGGCCATTAATCTGTACGATGAACTGACGGCGCATGAGAATCTGACGTTTCTGGCAACGATAAAGGGTAGCCGAGAGAAGCATCGTAAAATCGATTCGCTGTTGGAGCAGGTAGGACTCGCCAGGTTTAAGCACGAACTGTACGGGATTTACTCTACAGGGATGAAGCAGCGACTGAAAATAGCAGCAGCGGTTCTGAACGATCCGTCATTTTTGCTGCTGGATGAGCCGTTTTCCAATCTCGACGAGAACGGACGGCAGATAGTGCTGCAGATCATCGCTGAACAGCGCCGACGAGGATGTACGGTGATCGCATCGAACATCAAAGAGGATATAGAATTGGGAGATGTGAGAATTGAGTTATCTTAACGAATCGTTCGCATTGCTCAAAAAAGACATCAAGTGTGAATTGAGGACACGTTTCGCAGCGAACGCAATTTTTCTTTTTGCCTTTACCACGCTGATCGTCATCAGTTACTCCATCGCTCCCTATCGTATCGACGAGCCGCATCGACCGTTTATTTACGCGACGCTATTATGGATTATCCTGGTTTTCTCAGCCTTTTCGGGGCTCTCGCGTTCGTTTGTCAAAGAAGCCGAAGCGTATACGGAGGATCTGCTACGCCTGAGCACTCAGCCGGAGGTGGTCTATACCGGAAAGATGCTGTTCAATACGACACTCCTGCTGTTGCTGGAGCTGCTGATCGTGCCGGTCTTTTTGCTGTTGATGAACATTCGTGTGGGACATGCGCATTATCTGATACTGCTGCTATTGTTCGGCGGTGTGGGATTAAGTGCAACGACCACGATGGTCGCGGCAATGATCGCGCGTGCGAGAGTAAAAGGAGTGCTCTTCTCGGCGTTGTCGTTTCCGCTCACATTTCCGCTGCTGATCACGCTGATTAAAGGTACTGAAAAGTCGTTCATGGAGGCGGACATAGTGCATTGGGACGAGGTGCGTGTCGCCGTGGCCTATATCATCGTCATTGGCGTATTATCGCTGTTCCTTTTTCCGATCATCTGGAGGGATTAGATCGTGTCGAGAGAATTGCACCGTTCTTTTCAGAATCAGAGCGCCTTTTATGAATTTCCGATCGTCTGCATTGATAGATCGACCTGCTATTCGCTCGGAATTACTAATCAAGGAGAAGATCGAAGATGAAATCGTTGGTGACCGGCAGCAACGGATTTATAGGGAGCCATCTGGTCGACTACCTGTTAACAAAGGGTCATCAGGTACGGTGTTTGGTACGAAAGACGAGCAATTTGCAATGGATACATCATCTGCCCGTGGAGTTCGTGTACGGTGACATAACCGCGACCGAAACGCTTCCGCCGGCGGTCGAGGGAGTCGATTACGTGTTTCATCTCGGTGGTACGGTGCGAGTGGCGCATGAGTCGGAATTCTTACGCATCAATCACGGAGGTACGATCAACTTGCTCAAGGCATGCGCGGAATTTAATCCGCAACTCAAACGATTCGTTTTCGCATCGAGCCAGGCGGCAGCGGGACCCTCGAATTCGATGACTCCCGTTCGTGAGTGCGATGAAGCGAAGCCCATCTCCAGGTATGGTCGCAGTAAACGAGTGGCAGAGGAAGCGGTGTTAGATTTTGCGGAGAAAATTCCTGCGACCATCGTGCGACCGCCATCGGTCTACGGTGAGAGAGATGACGATTTTCTGGAGCTGTTCAACTATGTGAATAGGGGAATCAAAATGTTGGTGGGCAGAGGCGATAAATATATCAGTTTAATCTATATAGGCGATTTAGTTCGCGGGATCTATTCCGCTGCGCTCAGCGAACGATCGATAGGGGAGATCTATTTTTTAACCGATATGAAACCGCATTCCAGCAATGAGATCGAGACGGAGATCGCCCGGGCGCTGAATAAGAAACCATTTACCATTCGGTTCCCTGAATTATTGATCGATCTCTACGCGTTCGTGGGTGAGACCATGGCGAGGATGCGAGGCCGTGTGGCGATCGTTAATAAGGATAAGGCACTGGAGATGAAGCAATCTTACTGGCTCGTGGATGGCTCCAAGGCGAAGTCGCATCTCGACTTTAAAACCGAGATGAGCCTGGAAGCAGGCATGAAAAAAACAGCCCAATGGTATATCGAGCAGGGTTGGCTTCGGAGGTGAGTTGGTGCGTAAATCCATCAACAAGATTAGCGAAGATAAAAAAAATGCTTGACTTTTATAAATAAATGTTTATTTTATAATATGTAGCATTATATAGGATAAGGATTTGCCTATGAGCAAACGTTGTTACCAGGTTATCTTAATAGCATTGTTAGTTGTTGTTTTTATATCACAAATTTTTGGCGGTGCGGTAATCATCGATTTTAAGGGGATAGCGAGCCGCAATCAGATAACGATCAAATTTTCCACGATGAGCGAGGTCAATTGCAAGGAATTTGTGATCGAACGCAGTCTGGACAAGAAAACCTACGATAAAATAGCCAATCTCGAAGCGAGCGGCAATTCGAATCTGAAAAAGGATTATGAATATATCGATCGATCGGTATTTCGTGCAACGGATAATACGTTCTATTATCGTATAAAGATCGTCGATAAAAACGGAAGCGAATCATTATATTCAGAGACCATCGCGGTGACAGCGTCTGTATCCGGTGTTCGCCATACATGGGGCAGCATCAAAGCGATGTTCCGATAACTTAGAAATATAATACGATGTCATGCCGCATCACGGCGGCTGACGATCGCCTCGCATAAACTTCTTTGCATGATCAGGTTGCAGAAGGGCATGGGTCGTATCATATACGTACACTCCATTTAACGATGGAGTTTTTTTTTGCCTGGAGGTCGCGAAGTCACATTTGAACAGGAGTGACTCTTATGTGAGAGTGATGATGATCGTCTAAACAGCGTGGTAAGGCTAAGGTTTCAGAGTCGCCGCATAGAGTTGTCCGCATGCGGCCTGTATATCGGACCCTTTACTGCGCCGCACCGAGATGACGATGTTCATGGCGAGAAACGGTTGGATGAATGCGTTGATGGATTGCTCTACTGGTGCTGAAAATTCGTTATCAATGGAGTTATAGGGGATGATGTTTAACTTACATTGAAAGCCTGTCAGCAAGTCCTTAAGTTTACGGGCATCGGCGATACGGTCATTAACGCCCTTGATGAGCACGTACTCGAAGGTGAGTCGCGCTTTTGTCCTCGACTGGTAATCTCTGGCGACCTGCATGAGCTGCGGAAGCGGATATCGCTCGTTGATCGGCATTAATCTGGATCGAGTCTCATTATCGGCGGCATTGAGCGAGATGGCGAGCTTATATTTACGGTTTTCTTCGATAAACTGCTTGATACGTGGGACGACCCCGGCTGTGGAGATGGTAATCTTCCTCTTTCCGATGGCGATACCATTTTCGTGCGATATGATATCGCACGCATCGAGCACATTGTCATAATTAAGGAAGGGTTCACCCATTCCCATGAACACGATGTTGGTGGCATCGATGTTAAGATAGCGTTGGATGAAGATGACTTGTTCCACCAGTTCACCGACCGAGAGATTGCGAACGAATCCCATCTTTCCTGTGGCACAGAAGGCGCAATTCAGCGGACAGCCTACTTGTGAGGATATGCATAGTGTGATTCGTTCACGGTCTTTCATATAGACGCTTTCGATGAAGTGTCCGTCGTCCAATTCGAACAGGAACTTCTGTGTCGTTTTCGATGGAGACGAGGTGAGCCTTGCGAGTTGCAGTCGACCGATATCGGCTAAGCTGGTAATTTTTCGACGGAGTAGCAAGGAAAAATTCGACATCTGATAGAACGTCTCGATTCGCTTCTTATAGATCCAGTTGAATAGCTGGTCCGCGCGGTAATCCGCCTCACCGAGCGATTGCATCAGCCGTCGCAATTCCTCTAAATTCATTCCGATGACATTGATTCTTTCCATAACTTCAAAAGTTATAAAAAGTTAATTATTTATGCAAGGAAAATATTGCATTTCGATTAAAAAGTAATTATTTTTCATGAAAGTGAAACATTGCACAAACAGGTTCATATAAAAAACATGATATAATTGAATTGAGTTACGGTGAAAAGACGGGCATAAACGTCGTGTGGGAAACGAGCAAACACTGATCGCTTTAAACAGATGGAGGATATATACAAGGTATGGAACATAAGGAAAACGACTTACATATCGTTCACACGTTAAGAGAGGCGCATGACAAGATTGTAAACGAGATTAGCAAAGTCATTATCGGTCAGGTTGCGGTGATCGACGAGCTATTGATCGGGTTGTTATCGAGAGGACACTGTCTGTTGGTGGGAGTGCCTGGTCTGGCGAAGACGTTACTGATCAGCACGCTGGCGAACGTGCTCGATTTGAAATTCAACCGTATTCAATTCACGCCTGATTTAATGCCGTCGGACATCACCGGTACGGAACTTATTGAGGATGATATGACGACGGGGCGAAAAGCGTTTAAATTTGTAAAGGGTCCTGTATTTGCAAATATCATTCTGGCGGATGAGATCAACAGAACTCCTCCCAAGACGCAGGCGGCGTTGCTGCAAGCGATGCAGGAGCATGAAGTGACTGCCGCGGGGGTGACCCATCGTCTGGAAGAACCGTTTTTCGTCCTTGCCACGCAAAATCCTATCGAGCAGGAGGGTACTTATCCCTTGCCCGAGGCGCAGTTGGACCGTTTCATGTTTAACTTATGGGTTGATTATCCATCGTCTGCAGAGGAATCTAAGATCGTGCAATCGACGACCAGCGCCTATATACCCGAGGTGTCGCGGATATTGAACAGAGAGCAGATCATCGAATTACAGGATCTGGTGCGGCGAGTGCCGGTAGCCGACGGTGTGATCGACTATGCGGTGAAGTTGGTTCGAAAGACGCGACCGGAGGGTGATGGTGCACCTCAATATATTAAGGACTGGATTAGCTGGGGAGCTGGTCCCCGTGCCTCACAGTACCTGATACTCGGTGCGAAGACGCGGTGCATATTAGACGGGCGTCCCACTCCGGATATCGATGATGTGAGGGCAATAGCGAAACCCGTACTCAGGCACCGGATAATCACGAATTTCAATGCAGAGGCGGAAAATATATCCACAGTGGCGATCATCGAAAAAATTCTGACGGAATGATCAAATGCAACTTGATGATTACAGAAAATTTCTCAATCCTGATGTCGTCTCCAGACTCAAGAGCATGGAATTACGTGCCCGACTCGTGGTGGAGGGCTTCATTGCCGGCTTGCACCGCAGTCCCTACCACGGCTTTAGCATCGAATTTTCAGAACATCGTCAATACATGCCGGGGGACGAATTTAAGCATATCGATTGGAAGGTGTGGGGCAAGACGAATCGCTATTATATCAAACAGTTTGAGGAAGAGACCAACTTAAAGGCCTATCTGCTCCTCGACACCTCGGCTTCGATGGGATACGCATCGGCCGGGCTTACCAAGCTGCAATATGCCTCTTATCTGACCGCTGCGCTCGCGTATTTGATGTTCAAACAACGCGATGCGGTGGGACTCGTCACTTTTGATAACAAAATATCCAGATACCTGCCTCCCCGATCCATCAAAACCTATCTGTTTCAAATACTCAAAGAACTGGAGCAGGTAGAGAGCAACGATGTGACGGACGTGGCCGATACGTTTCATGAGATGGCAGAGCGGATTGATCGCAGGGGATTGGTGATCGTCCTCTCCGATCTTTACGATGACCCGGCGAAGATCATGTTAGGACTCAAGCATTTTCGGCATAAGAGGCATGAGGTCGTCGTATTTCATATCCTTGATCCGATGGAGATCGAATTCGATTTCAAGCGGGAGATGATTTTCGAAGACCTGGAGACCGGAGAGAGGATCGCTACGCAACCGTGGCACATTCGATATGAGTACCGCCAAAAAGTACGAAAATTCATCGAGGAGTACAAACATCAGTGCCGTTCCAATAATATCGATTACATTCAGCTGACGACCTCACAGGATTTCGATCGTGCTCTGATGGAGTATTTGATCAAGCGTAGACGAATCGGAGGGTAAAATGAGAATAAGAGTCGTTATTTCCATGATGGTACTGCTAACCGTCATCCATCCCCGCTCAAAGGCTCTCGAAACGTGGTCATCCAGTGAGAAAGCCTCAACTGTTGATGACGCTTCATCTTATGGTGAGGCCTCATCTGTTGAAGACACGTCATCAGGAGAAGACGCGTCTTTAAAGAAAGACGATGCATCAATAAATGACCTTTTATCGTCCATCGATGAACTGGATCGTGAAGAGCGTGATCATTTGCAGCAGGCGCTCGACGATGCATTCAGTCCGATTTTGGCGCAAGGTTCACTGGATTCTGAGCGACTGGTCACCATCCGCGGGATTATTTCAGCCGGCCTGTTTGAAGAAGCTTCCTTCAATTCAATCGCGGATATGGCAGTCAAAGCCTATGTCTCCATCGGGAACGGGGCAGCTGCGGAACAGGTGGAAGATCTGGTGCTGATCGGATTCTCGTTCCCTCTCACTCAACAGCAATTGGAGATGGCTGCGAAGACTCTTGAGAGTCTGATCGAGAGCGGCGTCGATCCGATGGTCATCGAAGGTATCGTCTCGTACGGCATATATAACGGCTGGACGGGGACTGAGATATACGAGGCCGGGCAGGGTGTCGTCCGGGGAAAGCTGAAAGGCCTGGAAGAGCGGGAGTTGGGATTATCGCTGGTGATCGGCATTGAGCAGGATAGACATGCCAAGGACGTGAAATCCATCGTCGCGGAGTCGATTCGCTATTTGGAGCATAAGGACGAAATCGATCCGGAGGAATTAGCGCGCAAAAACTCGGCCTACGCTAATTTACAGGAATCGTTGCGACAAAGCATCCCCAGTAGCATTGGAGAGGAGCTGTATTTCATCGCGATCAGGGATAAATGGAGTGTCGCTGAGATCGATGCCGTATTTTCAGGACTGATAAAGGGGCATCGCGACGGATTGGCTGTCAATAAGCTCGCCACCGCCTTCATTATCAGAATTGCACAGGGATTAGGTACAGGATCACCTGAATCCATGGTCGCCGCAGAGATCGAATTTGTGCGTGAACTGGAGAAGAAAAAAATAAACATGGTCGATTCCGATCGCGATCAGTATAAGCGACAAATGACCGAGATTGACCAGCGGGATGTCACCTATGTGGGCTCGAAGCGTCCTCAGATACCCAATCGTCCGCAACCGAAAACGGTTTACCCGATAGCCGATCGCAGGTCGATAAACAGAGAATTGATGCTGCAATCGATTCAGCAATTCCTTGGTCCCCCGCCAACGCCCTATCGATGGGGAGGTAATTCTCTCAGTGGCACGGATTGCTCCGGATTTGTGCAAACATTATATCGCGAACAGGGAGCATATATCCCTCGCAATAGCCGGCAGCAGTATTTGACCGGTATCATGGTATCCTTGAATCAACTGCAGTTCGGCGATCTCGTTTTCTTCAGCAAATACTTTAATAACTATGTGACGCATGTCGGCATATTTATCGGCGGCGACAAATTTGTGCATGCCAGTTGTTCCAAAGGCGTGACGATCAGTTCGCTTAACGAAAAATATTACGCAGCCCGTCTGCTCCGTTCAGGGTGCAAACGGGTCATTTACTGAGTCGATTCAATCGAACCAATGGATCATTGACCCTCAAAGCACGGATCCCATATTTCTGATTCCTTGCGGTAAACGGCGGATCGATGGATACTGCCTTGATTAGAAGCCAGATCGCCGAGGGCGAATTCAGGATTTACGCACTTAATGTGCATCACATGATTACACATATGTAATTGAATTAGACAAAAATGTATCGAATAATTTAACGCTCCTCTGTACCTGATGCACTCCCCCGAATTCACCGCGCGAACCACTCAAACCTGATTTAAAAACACCCACTTCATGTATCAAAATGATCCAGTTTTTACATTAAAATAACTTATTATCTTCATTTAAATAATATATTTACAAAAATAACATATTATAAATATATTAATATTAATAATATAAATACATTAATATTTAAAAAGTAAATTGATACATCGGTGGTACAAAAATTGAAAGAGGTATATATATTTGTCTGAATATCAATAGATAAGAGATAATTGCTTTGTTAATATCTTGTAATAATTAAAACTATAATATTAAATAATAGTAATAAATTATAAATATTAAGATTAATTGCATAATTATTGTAGAGAATGGATAGAGACATATTAATCACTGCAGGCATGGATGTGACATGAAGAGACTATTTACGATCATACTGATTATCGGCGCGTTGGTTTTCGGTGGGAATTCATTACTCTATTCGCAGATCGGCTATCACGGTGGGCGCGGCTTATTGCATGTCCTATCGGCTAATGTGGTCGAACCAGGCGATGTTTATGTAAACACCTATTTTTCGATGTACTTCGAAAAAGCGTCCTCGCACAGGTTGGCCAAACTCTATACATTATTTTTCAATGGCACGGTGGGATTATCGCGCCATTTCGAATTAAGCGTGCATACAGCGCCTTATCAGGACGATCAGGAGCATATATTTGGACGATATGGCAACTCAGAATTATCATTGAAATATATGCTTCCGGTTTCAAGTTCGATTTTTCAGATGGGATTGAACGTGTTTTATAAGGTTCCCACGGCGCAGGAATCGAACGTGATGTTTGAGAATTTTTATCTCGACGAACCGGGATTAGGAGGGCGTGCGTTGTTTACCCTCGATTTTACCAAGACAGCGAGTGATCTTCCGTTTAAGTTGATGACCAATATCGGATATTTGGATAACGATTTAAGTGATTCCTTCATGAATTCACCTATCGATCAATTACTATTTGGAGCCGGAGTAAAATTTCCGGTGCGTAACACGCAGTTTTACATGGAATATTCGGGTGAATTGTTTATCAACGTGATAGACAGTGTTCCGTTTAACGAAAACGCGAACCGCATCACCCTGGGATCCACGTTTCTGGGTCCGAAAAATCTAGTCATCGACATCGCGGGTGATATCGGATTGGACAAACGATTGCCGACTCCGGAGCATGGGATATACAATAAGAAGCTGGCGAGGTGGCGGTTATGGCTGGGCGTAACGTATCGATTTTCGGTCAGGAAGTATTTTGATCCGCAGGTGCGACTCGAACGGATGAAGCAGGAGGAGGAACGTCGAAAACTGGAAATGATTAAGGAAAAAAGGAAGCAAGCGAATCAGGACATGGACAAGATGCGTGATGTCCTGGAGCAGAAAGAGCAGGAAAGTGAAAATTAGCATTCTAGCGAAAGCGATATATGGTTTCTAAATCTAAAATTTTCGTCATCACTGTGCTGTGTTTGGTTGTCACATCTATACTCGTCCCGATGCTGATACAGAGGGCATACGCACAGGAGTACGACGACCGTGATGATGATAAGGCGAAGAAATCGGAGATGACGCGTGCTGCGAAGCAGATTTATCGTGAGGCGATCGACCTTTATGATCGAGACATGTATTGGGACAGTGCGCGCGATCTGGTGATATTAATGGATTATTACCCTGAATTTTCTGAGATGGATGGGGTGGTCTATTATTTAGCAGAATGTCTATATGAAGAAGAGTTGACAGCAGCATCGCTTAAGATGTTCAAATATCTGCTGCGCAAATATCCGGATAGCGAGTACGTATCTGCAGCGTTATTCGGACTGGAGAAATCGAGTTATCAGGAGGGCAATTATAAGGATACGCTCACGATATATTATCGAATTTTACAGCACCTGAATAACGAGAGTATCATCGATGCGGCACGCTATTTCGCGGGGCAGAGCCATTATTATCTGCAGAATTATGATACAGCTATCGATATATTCAGACAGATCTCAACCAATAGCGAGTATTACGATGGAGCCTTGTACACGACGGCTCTGGCCTGTTTGAGAAAGAAGAGTGTATCGACCTCAATCGAATATTTCCGCAAACTGGTGTCTATGCCGGTCATCAACGGAGAACGTAAACGAATCGTCGATGATGCCAAATTAACGTTAGGATTTATCAATTATGAGCTCGGTTTCTTTACGGATGCGGTTAAGTTGTTCTCCACGGTGTCGGAGGATCATGATAATTATCAGGATGCGTTGCTGGCACTGGGCTGGGCGAATCTAAAGCTCGATCGGTATGAAGAATCGATCAAGCCTTTACTGAAATTGGTCCAGCTGTTTCCGGGTAGTGCGAACGCGGAGGAAGCGTACTTTGTTCTGGGTCAGGCGTACATTATGACTGGGGAGTACGATAAATCGATCGCTACCTATCGTAACATCACGAAATTGTATCCCAATCCCAGCAATCATTTGAGCATCATCAAGAAAGTATATAACAGTCTTGCTGTGGAAGAATCAAAGCTGGAACAGTTGAAGGTGCAGTTGTTGATTCAGGAATCAAATTTACTGGTCACCTTGCCTTTAAACGGGTACAGTGATGAGGTCCCCGAATACATGATCGAGCAGAAGAAGAAGTTAGAAAATTATCGCGAGGAGTTGGTAGGCATGTTGATTTCGGAGCGCGACCACCTTGCGGGGATGAAAACGCAGATCGAGCAGCTTCAACAATTGGCGGAACGCAAAGAGAAGAGAAAAGACTGGCGCGGTTACGCTGAGTACGGGATCTCGCGGGCGATGTTCCTCAAAGAGATGGAACAGCGAGCATCAAATTAGTCAGATGCGAACTCGATGGCATTCGATCGCGAAGAGACATCATTGAATGAGTCAGGCCTATGCATTACACCATTCGAAATAAAGAGGTTTATGAGTCGCACGGGGGTAACATGAGACTTAGAAGAGAAAATATCTATTTAAAAATATATATCATGCTTCTGGTGTTTTTATTAACGGGTTTCAGCAGCGGTTACGCCATGCAGGAGCAGACACAGGACAGCCTCATTGTCGCAGACAGTGTCGTGATCAGTGATCTGGAACTGGCCATCGAGCGTCATGATGACATGATTGCACGATATCCTGATGAACTCTTTGTCCCGAACCTGATGTTCGAGTTAGCAGAACTCCATGTGGAAAAATCGGAGAACGCGTTTAAAAAGCGCATGGCTGAATATGAGGATGAATTAAAGCGTTTTGAAGCGAATGAGATAGCGATCGAGCCAATTTTCCCGCGGATCAGTTACAAGGAGACGATCGAGCTCTGTTACAAACTGCTTGAAAAATTTCCCCAATTTGAGCATCGTGATCAGGTGATCTACCGACTGGCGACTGCACACCTTGAAGAAGGGAATCAGGAGAAGGCGAAGGAGTATTTCCAGAAATTAATATTCGAAGCGCCGCACAGTTCAAAATTATCTGAGGCACAGTTCAGACTGGGTGAGTATTACTTCAACAACCAGGATTATTATATGGCGATCGACCATTACAAGCAGATCATCGATAACTGGGATGATCCATTCTTCAATATGGCGCTTTATAAGCTGGGATGGTCCTATTTCAATATCAATGATTATTCCAATTCGATCACCACTTATCTTTACCTCATCAGTGATATAAAATTGATGGAGGAGCTACCGACATCTCTTCTCGCTAAGACCAAGGCGGATGTGAAGAACGAAGCCATCGATTATATTGCGCATTCGTTCTGTGAATACGGTGGTGCTGAGAAAGCAAAGGCAATTTTGAGCGAGAAGGGAAATCAGGAGCATGCAGCGCTTGTGCTGGAGAGGATGGGTGAAATATATAAAGAGCGGAATTACTACCCGGAGGCAGTTGCTTGTTACGAAGCGATACTGGATATGTTTCCGTATTACGAGTATGCTCCAAACATCCACAAACAGATCATCGAATGTCACGAGAACGATGATGATGATGAGCGCGCCCTGATCGCCAAAGAAAAGTTTGTCGAGAAATACGGTCCAGGCAGCGATTGGATTTCGCATTTTCCTGATGGTCAGATCAGAAACGATGCGTTGATTATGGTCCAGGAGATGCAGTTTTCGTTGGGCACCTATTATCAGAGTGTGGCACAGGAGAAAAACAGAAAACAGGAGTACGATCTCTCTATACAGAATTATGAAGATTACCTGGAAAAGTTCAACGAATCCGAAAAGAAGGAGACGGTAAATTATTATCTGGCCGAATGTTACTTTGAAGTGGGTGATTACGAAAGAGCAGCGAATGCGTATTACAATGTAATGACGAGCGAAAATGAAGTCGAATTTAAGAGTGCTGCGGCTTACAATCGAATTTTATCATTTGATGAGTTGATGAAAAAGACGAATTCGGTTGATTCGTTGACATTTTACCTCGAAAATTTTTTAGGTGAGGAAGCCACGTACCCGATACCGATACGTGTGGCGAGTGAGCCCCAGGCTAATTTAATCAAGGCGTGCAACGACTTTGTAAAGCACCTGCCGCAGGATCCGAAAATGACTGAAGTTCTGATGAAATACGGAGAGGTACTATACGGATTGAATCATTTCGATTTGGCGATCAAAGTATATAAGAGAGTCGCCATCCCTGAGAATCGCGATAGTGATTTTTACGGATCCGCCATGAACATGATCGCACAGTCGTACTTCAAGCTCAACGATCTCAACGAAGCCGAAAAGTGGTACATCAAAGTAGCCGATGTCTATCCGGATTCCACCGAATATCTGACTCGTGCGCGCAAGATGCTGGCTTCGGCTCAGTACAAAAAGGCCGAAAACATGAATTCGGATGGCCGGCCTACAAAAGCAGCCGCGGAATTTTTGAAATTAGCGTTTAGTACAACAGATCCGGAGATAGCGAAGGCCTCGATAGTTCAGGCCGCGTCTTTGTTTGAACAGGACAATGATCTGGAGCGTGCCGTGAGAGCTTACGAACGCATGATCGAAGAACAACCGGATATCGGGTTTCTGGATGAACTGTTGATAAAAGCCGCCTTATTGCGCGAGGAGATGCAAAATTGGATCAAGGCGACTGATCATTACACGATACTGATTACACGGCGTCCCCAATCGACCTTTGCACCAGTCGCGATGTACAACATGGCATTATGTTATGAAAACATGAACTTATGGTATAAAGCGAATCAGACGTATGAGCAGTATGTTAATCGTTTTCCGGATTATGATGCGGATAAGACGTTGTTAGCCCATTGCCGTCGTGGAGAAAATCTAAAGGACAGGATGAATAACGCCGAGGATGCGTTGAAAGAATTTGAAAACACTCTCGATGCCTACGCCCGTTTTCAGAGGAAGGGATTGGCTCCGGATGAATACATCCCGGCCAAGGCGCAATATTTAATCGCTGAGATCAATTTTGATGAATACAAAAAAATTCGTATCGTGCCGCCTCTGAAACTGTCACTGCAGAAAAAACAGGAGTCGCTCTCCAGGGTGTTGAAGGCGTATATTGCGACTGGAAAATATAAAGTAGCCGACTGGACGACGGCTTCGCTGCATCGGGCGGGTATGTCTTTTGAAGAGCTATGCGATGCGGTCTTATTGTCGCCAGCTCCTTCGGAATTATCTAGCGGAGAGGTGGAGATTTACTATGAAAATTTACACCAGCAATTAGTTGTCCCGTTTAAAGAAAAGGCATTGGAATTTTATAAATCGAACGTGGCTAATGCGAAGAAAAACAATATCGAAAACGAATGGACGAGAGAGAGCGAAAAACGAATTGGTGTGATTATGGCAGAGTTAGGACAGGCTGAACTTCGAGATTTAAAGCCATCATCGACTCATCATCGTCCTTATTCAAATCAATCGACAGGTGGAGGTTCGTAACCATGAAGATAGTCTTCCGGGTGATGCTGATGCTGCTGTTTACTTGCTCCCTGTTAACCGCATCAACGTCAACAGACACAAAGATGGTAGAGACAACGCAGGGGACAACGCCCCAGCAGGAGTTAACTGATCCTTCGATGAAGACGTTCATCGAAAAAATTGAAATTTACGGGAAGGTCGCCAAGCCGCAGACTGTATTTATCATTCCCGGAACCGATCCGCGGGTTGAGGGGATACAGATCGAACGCAGGTTTTTCGGTGATATCTTCCGCCGGGTAGAAAAGAGTACGCTGAGGAAGGAATGGATCCGGGATCAAAAGAAAAGAGATCATCTGTTATGGTGAGAGTCAGAGGGAGTGTGCTGCAAACAAGATTTGAAAATTTAACTTAATATGAGTCACAGTGTAGTACTGTAATCAATAAACTTATTATTACTGAGGAGGTCACAGAATTGGATTTCATCGTTAGTGCATTCAGAGCGGGTGGGCCATTTATGTACGTCATATTGCTGGTGATGATAGCGGGTTTTGCTATTATGATCGAACGTATTATCGTCATTCTATTCAAGAACAAAATCGATACCACGGCGTTTGTCAATCGTGTCGTCGATTTCGTGCAGCGGGATAATGTTAATCACGCCATCGAATTTTGTAATATGTCGGTAGCGGCCTTGCCGAAGATTACGAAATCGGGCTTGCTAGAATCCAGTAAAAATCCCAAAGAAATACAGAACGCCTTCGAGCTGTCGGCGATGTCGGAGATCCCGAAACTGGAGAAGCGTACGCATTATTTGTCGACTATCGCTAATATATCCACTTTGTTGGGATTGCTGGGGACCATATTTGGACTGATTACTTCGTTTGAGGCCGTAGCGAACGCAGACGCATCCATGAAAGCGACGCTGCTGTCGGCGGGAATATCTCAGGCCATGAACACCACGGCTTTTGGTCTTATTGTTGCAATCCCCAATATGGTGGCCTATTCTTTTCTGCAGGAAAAGACGAACGAGCTTGTCGATGAGATTAATCAAAACGTTGTACGTGTTTACAACGCATTAACAGCCGGACGGGGTAAGAAATGAATTTAAGGAATACACTGCAGCGGGAGAGAACCAGCAAGGACGAGGATGTGAACATCATTCCGGTGATGAATATCTTTCTGCTGCTCATCCCGTTTTTACTGTTGACCGCTGCGTTCGTCAAGATTGCCGTCCTGGAGTTATCGCTTCCGTCACTCGGTCGCGGGAATCAATCCGTCGTGCAGCAGCAGAAAGAACTTGTGTTAGTCATTCTGGCGATCAAGGAGACCGGATTTCAGGTGAAGAGTCCTGGTTTCAAATTTGATCCGATCGAAAAAATGGGTGGTGAGTACAATTACACTATGCTGCTGTCCCAGTTGAATGAAATCAAGATAAAACATGAAGCGGCCGAAGATATCATCATATCGCCAGAGGGCAATATCAAATACGATATTATCATCAAAGTCATGGATAATTGTAGGGAGAAAGGTTTCCCGAATGTATCGTTAGCCGGATAATCAAACATCTGAGAGAGAATAGATATGTTTAGTGAAGAGACAGGATTTAAATTATACACTCGGAGTCCCCGCAAGAGAAACGTCCAGGTCAGTCTTAAATTGACATCGATGATCGACATGTTTACCATCTTATTGGTTTTTCTGTTAAAGAGTTTCTCGGCCGAAGGGCAGATTGTCACGGTGTCTTCCGATTTACAATTGCCGGAATCGACGGCGACCAGGGCGCCGGTACCGTCATCAACGATAGCGATCACCAACGACTGGTTGCTCGTCGACGGAAAACAGGTTGCTTCGATGGCGGAAGTCAACTCGGCCCGGCATTTACTGATCCCCAATCTTGCTAATGAATTAAGACAATTGCGGACGGTCAGTGAGACCGTTGGGAACATGAGCGCGGACATGGGATTTACCGGAAAAATTTCCATCCAGGGAGATCGTGAGATTCCCTATATCATATTAAAAAAAGTAATGTACACTTGCGGACAAATAGGTTACAATGATATTTTACTGACAGTGATGCAAATGGAGTAAAATAATTATAGACATGGACAAACGTATTCAACATTCACTCGTCTTAAACATCGCGGAATCCGGAAAAGTCACCGAGAGGGTGTTAAGAAACAAAGATAAGCTCACCATCGGTCAGCGCGCTGATAATGATGTTACGCTTTTAGGGAAGGAGTATCCTAAGAGCCATGTGCTGTTTACCCGGAGTGAGGGCCGGTATAAGATCTTCCTGCCGCGTTTCATCAAAGACGGAGAGATCAGGTTGCAGGGTACGGATTCATCGTTCAACCTGAAAGATCTCATCCTACACGATATATTACCGCGCAGCAATGGCTACTATGTTTTGAATCTCAGTCCCGACAAAAAGGGCTATTTGACGGTGGGCGATACGAGGATCGATTTTCTGTTCGAGACGCGACAGATCGTAAAATCCGTCCTGCCAAAATATGAAGGATTCTCTTGGTTGAATGTAACGCTTAAAACGGCAGGTTCGGACCTTTTATTCAAGACTATTTTTACGCTCTTATTGATTTTTAATTTGATCGTGCTTTATCTATTTAAGGATTATGAAATCAAGGTCCAGGAACAAATCGATGTACAGAAGGTGCAGGAGCGCTTCGCCAAGTTTATTTTGAAGACGCCGGATGAGATTTTACAGGAAACGATGGCGGACGTCACCACATCGGTCACCACGACGGAATCGGAGGCAGAAGCCGGTAAGAAAGAACAGGGCGCGAAATCAACGAGACCGCAATCGGGCGGCAACCGGCGTTCCGGAAGCGGCGGGAATCCAGCGGCGAGTTCAGGTCTACTGAGTCTCATCGGAGGCACAGGGTCCGGCAGCAAATCGAGTTCAGTCGTGGACGCTCTGGTGGACAGGGGACTCGTGGCGGATCTGAAGAACATCTTAGGCTCCGGGACCAATCTGAAGGTCGGCAATGGCAATACGAAGGATGACATCGATCCGTTGGATCAGTTGATAGGGACGGGTGGTTCAGGAGGAATCGATGACTTCCTCGCGTCGATGGATGACAACATTGAGGAAGTGACCTTGACGAAACAGGCGACCGTCAACCTGTCCCACGCAACGAGCCGGTCAGGTAGTCAGGAAGCGCTAGGATATCGGAGCGAACAGTCGGTCATGAGTGTGGTGAACATGCGGATGGGCCGCATCACCTGGCTATATGAAAAATACTTAAAATTGCAGACCAATCTCGCCGGAAAAGTAACCGTGGAGTTCACGATTGCGGCGAACGGATTTGTGACATCGGTCAGTATATTGGAATCGACTATCAATCACCCGCAACTCGAGCGAGATATCATGGATTTGATCAAGCGATTGAAATTTGATCCGATACCGAGTGGTTCGGCTACGTTTGTGTTTCCGTTCCATTTTAAGAAAATACAGTAGAAGCAGTTGTTTTAAAAGCTTGTGTCGTGGTGAAGATGTTGATAGAGTGGGGGATTAGAGGTCTGATTCGTCTTTCCACCGGGTGATACGCCATTTCTCATCCTTAGGATTTTTTTGAAATGAGAAGATGGCGTTTCCTGTTATCAGGATCGTCTCATCCTCGTTGACGAGGTTCAAACGAAAACTCTTCGAAATTTCGAACGTGGTGCTGTCTCCGAATGTATAAATAGTCGAGTGCCACATGAGATCAATGACTTGAAAGCTTTTGAATAGTCTGCCCGTCGTGAGCAAATCTGAATCTCTTCCCCATGATACAAAACGACCGGAAGAACCGTAATCCGGATCAAAATAGACGAACACGAAGGAGCTGTCGAGAACTTCGCTGTATAGTGCGGAGTCTTTGAACGTGTAGGCGTATTTAAAATTAGTCAAGACGTCTTCGGGGGTCTTTTGATCGGTTATCAGCTGATTCAGATTCATCGTGTCTTCCAGTTCAGGCGCGAATGGATTGAAACAGGTGATCCAGATAAGGCTGCAGGAAGTGATCACAGCAGCCAGCCATATATGATTTCGCTTCAATATCATCGATAAGATAAAAAATTAAAAAAAAGCGGTACCCTTACGCACCGCTTTAAATTTTGACGAATGATAAAAATAAGTTTATTACTTATTTCAACTTGAACACAACCGGTATAGCAACCCATACTTTTACAGGCCTGTCTCGTTGCATGGCAGGCTTCCATTTAACACTCTTAATTGCTTCTACGGCTGCCTCGTCGCAACCATTATTACCCAGTGATTGCAGGATCTTCGTGTTTACCACATTCCCTTTTTCATCGATCTGCACATGTACCATGACTCGTCCTTCAACACCTGCCTTACGCGCAATTTCAGGATATTTCAAATTGCGTTGGATAGCCGCGAAACCGCCGATTGGTTGTGGCGGATCATCGTAAGGGACGAATATTGTAGCGGCTTCCTCATCCGTCGGAGGTGGTGGGGGAGGAGGTGGTAGTTCGGTCAAATCGAGATCCGTGATCTCAATCGATTCATCTTCAGGAATTTCGTCACTTTCAGATTCTATTGGGATTGCCGGTCGTGCAGG
>JAFGOE010000118.1 GCA_016926625.1 Candidatus Zhuqueibacterota bacterium | reverse complement strand
TCTGACCACAGACAGCGAACACATGTCCATCGAATTGAGTCGCGAATTAGCGGCGCATATGGAACTCCAGTTTCCTGTGCCTGACGGTAAGGGTAATTTGGCCTCCTTACCAGGTTTCATTAATTCATTGGGACATTGATAAAGTCCGGTAAAAGAAAATTCGACAACACACTGCTCAACCATATCGGCAGAATGAGTCCATGTAAAATGGATATTATAAACAATACTGTTCTCTAAGCAAGCTTTTACGAAAATTGAAAATCATATACTCTGATAGCAAGACTCGTGAACAATTTGCAGATTGTTTAACCAATATCAAAGTGTGCCTCGCGGCTATAAGCGTTTTGTTCCCGCAAAACAGGTCTGATGTCATGTATCAGTTGCGTGACGTAATTTAAACACTCGATAACCGTAATCAAGACAGAGGAAACGATTATGCCTTCATCTTTAAAATTCGATTTCACCAACATGCAATCTTTCATTCGTTCAGGTGATCTATCTAAAATTCAACGTAAAATAGATGACGCTCATACTCAACTAATTGATCGTAGCGGACCCGGCAGTTCGTTCCTCGGATGGCTTGATTTACCTTTTCAGAAGAATGAGGCAATCGAACCCATCATACGGCTGGCGGAGGAAATTAGAGCAAATCACGCCGCACTGGTTTGTATCGGTATCGGAGGATCCTATCTTGGTGCAAGAGCAGTGATCGAAGCCATACAGCCAACAGGAGGTTCGGAAATTTACTATGCAGGTCATCAAATTGATTCGGATCATCTGATCGATTTAATGAATGCTCTTAAACATAAGCCATTTTACATCAATGTCATATCGAAGTCTGGAACAACTCTTGAACCGTCATTAGCGTTCCGTTACCTTCATCAGCTATTAACGAGCCGACCTGAACTCACAGCGAACAAAAGCCATGTGATCGCCACAACAGATCGATCGAAGGGTTTGCTGAAAGAGTACGCCGATTCGAAAGGTTATCGCACGCTTATAATACCAGATGATGTCGGCGGCAGATTTTCCGTTCTCACAGCGGTGGGATTGCTGCCTATCGCCGCCAGCGGCATCGATATTAATGAATTGATAGCAGGTGCCCGTGAGATGGCGGAATGCGCGACATCGTCTGATATCGAAAAAAACGAAGTGTATATGTACGCCGCCTTGAGGAATCTGATGTATGAACAAGGGAAACGGATCGAAATTTTAGCCAATTTCAAACCCGCGATGCATTACATTGGTGAATGGTGGAAGCAGTTATTCGGTGAGAGCGAAGGGAAAAACGGTAAGGGTCTATTCCCGGCAGCGGTCGATTTCACAACCGACCTACATTCATTGGGACAATACATTCAAGACGGGGTGCGGAATATCCTGGAGACTTTCCTCATCGTCGAGCAGTCGAAACACAAATTACATGTACCTGCCGATGAACAAAATCTGGATCAACTTAATTATCTAAGCGGCAGCGATCTGGACGACATCAACCATAAGACGTATCTAGGCACGGCCTCCGCACACCTGGACGGAGGCGTACCGAACATGACGATCTCGCTGCCCGCATCGACCCCTCACTCGATCGGACAACTGCTGTTCTTCTTCGAGAAAGCAGTGGCGATTAGCGGTTATCTATTAGGAGTCAATCCGTTCGACCAACCCGGGGTCGAGGCTTATAAGAAAAATATGTTCAAACTACTCGGAAAGCCGAAGTAATTGATATCGTAATTTGAACGGATCATCGCTGGTTTCCACTCCGCGTATACGTTTACTGAGTGCGCTGTAAATTTTCTTTACGACTTTATATCTACTGACGTTCGCTGGAATCGGCGATTTTCGTCGGTCTTCGCGTAGCACCAGGAATGGCTGAACGATATCTTGCAGATCGACTGCCTCTTTTTTCTCCCTCTTATAAACCCATGCCGCATGAAGCGCAGCGCCCATGGCAGCACCCTCACCTTCTACAGGTACAACAGTGGTTTCGAATATATCGGCTATCGCCTGACACCATGCCTCGGATTGCGATAATCCTCCTGTGAGTCGTATCTCTTTCGGCGTAATGGGCATCTGTTTGAAACCGTCATACAGACTTAGAATATGTCCCTCCAGTATAGCGCGGCACAGATGATCCGGATTGAAATCGGCAAATTGAAATCCGAAATAGATCGGCGCCGCCAGAGGAACGTCCGGCGTCCTTTCCCCTTCATACCACGGGATGATGAGTCGACCATCACAACCAGGATTCGTTTTCTTGATGATTTCATTGAACGCAGCATGACTCAGACCGTATTGGTTCAGGATCGCATTATACCCGTTCGCCAGGTTCGAAACACATAACAACGGCAGATAATGACCTGTACTGTCGCAAAACGCGGCGATCTCGCCTTTGGGGTCGATAAATGGTTTTTCCATGTAGGAATAAGCCGTGCCGCTGGTTCCAAGACTGACTGTAACGATTCCGGGGGACACATTGCCCGTCCCCACCGCTCCGTACATATTGTCTCCGCTACCGGCGTCGATGCGACAATCTCCGGAGAAACCATATGCATTGCATAATTCACCTGAAATATTGCCGATCATCTGGTTCGATGGTTTTAGCGGCGGGATCTTGTGCACTAAATCAGGTGAGATCGCGTTCATTACTTTTGATGACCAGCTATTCTTCCCAGGATGCCACAGTGCCATACCGGATGTATCGCCGGGCTCCATGACCCTTACTCCACCATTCTTCCCTCCTGTCAGGTACCAGTTGATGTAATTATGAACGAGAAAACAGGTACTGGTTCTATCGAACGCCTCAGGTTCATGTCGTTTAAAATGAAATATCTTCGCCGCAGTATAACCTGTTCGCTGTGTATTTCCGACCTCCGCGATCATCTTGTCCGGCCCGCCGATGGCTTCTGTCAATAATTCGCACTCCTCTGCCGTGGAAAAATCGTTCCACAATTTACTCCTGCTTCGGGTCAGATCACCCTTTTCATCTAACGTTACTAATCCGTGCTGTTGACCAGAGACCGACATCGCCTTGATCTGTTCGATTTTCACATCAGATCGCTTAAGCCTGTCGAATAACATGTGCAGAGCATCAATCCACATCTGCGGATCCGATTCAGAAACACCTTCCTCGGCAGCAGCAATCACCCCGTTTATCGTACCATATCGTGATAAATCTTTATCGAAATTGATACTCTCATTAAATAAGATAGCAGATCGGTCAACATCAATGACCACTAGTTTACAACTCTGTGTGGAACAGTCAATTCCTGCGAATAGATTTGCCATGCGTGATTCCTCCAGTCAACTCCATATTCGATTAATTGATTTTTCAATTTTCATCAAGTTATTAATAAATGTTTAAAATGTCAAGAGAATTTCATTCTGGTATTAAAATTATCTGTACGACACCTCAAGACGATCAAATTAAAGAGAAAGGTTACGAAAATTTGTTGACATTGCAATATGAATTAATTATTTTAAAATTTTTAGACTTAAAATAGCGGGAGTGCATGAAAATATCGATAGAAAATTTGACGTTTGCATGGGCTGGTGAACCGATAATGGATGGCGTTTCCGGGCAACTGCAAACCGGTGACCTGGTCATGCTGTGCGGAGAAAACGGAAGCGGTAAGACCACCTTGCTGAAACTGCTCTGTGGAATGATACCGCACTTTACTCGCGGTAGAGAACTGAGCGGGAATATTTTAATCAACGGGGAGTCGATCCTGATGAATCCGCCCAAGCATTTCTTCCCTTCCATCGCGTTCATTCCTAATCAAAATTTAGATTTCTTCATGCTCAATCGCAATCTGCAGGAGGAGATCCTTGTACTACAAACCATGCTAAAGAAGTCGACTCAATATGTAGAAAACAAAATTTCACGCTTTAATCAAATGCTGAGCGACTTCCATAGCGACCTCGCACTTCCGTTTTCCAGTATGTCGCCGCATCAAAAAATGTTATCGCTCACCCTGATCTATTTTATACAGGATGCAAAATTATATTTATTCGATGAAACGTTGATTCAAACGATGGATAAGTTTTATGAAAAAGAGTGGTACTCATTTCTGAGCAGTATCGCCTCGAACGGTGGAATTGTGCTATATGTTAGCCATAACAGGGACAGCCTGAACAACAAGATATGGGAACTAAAAGACAGGAAAATCATTTTTTAAAATTTCTTAAGGATACTTTCCCTGGAGATATTCATTATCTTTTCTACAGCAAAGATCTCGAGGAATTGAATTCATTTTTCATGAAGCACATTTATCATGAAACGACTTCAGTGCACAAGAGAGAGATCTGGGGTGCAAAATCCAGAGTCACCAGCCTTTATGGCCAACGCATCGGATGGGTCCCGAATCGTTTCGAGTTCATCTTTTTCTCCGACTCCGTTGTCGGAGAAGTAGCCGAATCATTGAGTCACCGTCACAACTCATTGAAAACAGACGAGCAGCATTTCAACCAGGCGAAAGAACTGATCGAAAGGCTGAGAATCGGGCATCTCAGGGATGCTAATCCAGCTTTTCTCTCTGAAGGTGAGACGAAACTCCTCTGGTTCCTCACGCAATATGCGAAATCGCCAGAGTTTATGATCATACCGAGACTGACCGCCGGTCTATCCGTGATGCGAGTCAACACACTCATCGATTTCATTCTTGATTCCGACCGCCTGGACTCCCCATCGAACGGGCGGTCACCCAAATATGTGATCGGACTTTCGAGTTCTGATTCGTCGTATTTAGATCGTTTTACGAGTGCAGGTCGATGGACAGTGATTCAAGATGTGAATTTTTTAAGGACTGCACTTCGCTCCGCTGGACTTAGTTCCGCAGAAGAAAGCGCATCGGGATCTAGCGGTAGATGACTTGATGAGATAACGATCCGATGAGTTTTATTGAAATGAATGCGAATATTTGATTGCAGAATAGTACAAAACGGAGCTTTATGCTAATAAAAAACTTACGTTCAAGCCTGCTGTCCGCTTCTGCGATATTGTATGGATAAACAATGAATGACAAACTGAGTATATTTCATAAACTGCATATTTTATCGCTCATTATCCTGGGATTTTCTGTTAGTCTCTGGGCGATATTTTCCGACCATTACGCGGTGCCATCATTATGGTTGATCATGTTATCAGCCATCCTCATGATACACAATAAAACCGATTTCTTAATGTTCCTCAGACGATTTGCGAAAATAGGAGCGACCCTCATCATCATCTCTATCCTGCAACTCGTATTTCGCAGGAGTGGTGAGGTTTTGTGGTCATATCATGGGGTCAATCTCATCTATGAACGCGGATTAATGGAAGCCGTCCTGTTATGGATTCGATTCATGCTGCTATTTGTGATGGCATCGATCTTTTCATTTACTTCAATATTTGATTTGACGCGTTTCCTGGTCTCCATACATATCCCGTTAAACGTCAGCATGCTTTTCTCTACGACGATGAAACTTATCCCATTTATTTACATGGAAGCCAAACGGATACTCTGGTTTTTGCAGTTCAGAGGAATTCGATTTCAGAAATTATCATTAAAAGATAAAATCATTGCATTGAAGAAATTGTTATATCCGCTTCTGATCAGGAGCATACACTATATCTCTTACTCCGGACTCGCGTTAGAGCTTCGTGGATATGGCGTTACTGAGTATCGGAAGTTACCGATCTCCTATCGGTTGCAACGGATCGATTACGTGTTTATCATCCTCATCATATCTCTTAACGTGGTATTCCTGGGGATGGATCAGAGGTATTGAGCAGAATGACGGCTCCGCATGACAGCAGCATTTTACCTGTCATTGCGAGTCCTCACGCTTTTTGGGAGGGCGAAGCAATCCCCTCCGACCAGCGCGATCTGGTTTGTGCCTCTAAGTGAGGCGGATTGCTTCGGCATCCGCTACGCGGCCGCTTCGCAATGACAGTACATAGGGGCAGCAATAAAGCTCTCATGATGAAAGCACCATAAACTTAATAAAAATGGAGATCTTGATGATATCATTTCAAGTCTGCGGACATTCGAATTCAGGGAAAACGACGCTGGTGACCAGGTTGATAAGGCGTTTAAGGTCGACTAACACCCGTGTCGCCTCAATTAAATCGATTCATTTTGAAAAATTCACTATTGATCAACCCGGTACAGACACCTATCTGCACAAACATTCAGGAGCGGATCCTGTCATCGCATGCGGTCTAAAGGAGACCGACTTCCTCTATTCCGAGCGGATGGAATTCATGGATATAGCGCGGATGATATCTGCAGATTGGCTGATCGTCGAGGGTTTTAACAGCTTCAGTCTACCTAAAATCGTATGCGCTGCGGATGAAGAGGGTCTTAATCGATTCGTGGACAGACGTACGTTCGCTATCTCGGGAGTCATCAGCCAGCACTTGAACGATTTCCATGGGATCCCGGTCTTTAACTCCCTGGATAGCGAAGCTATCGATCAATTATTGGAATTGATCAAAGAAAAGACATTCCCCCTGTTACCTTACGTCGACGATGACTGCTGTGGACTGTGCGGATTGACCTGCGCCACCATGGTCGAAGCGATCGTACAGGGTGAAAAGAGATATGAAGATTGTATTATCTCTCAAAGCAGGACGGTTCTGAAAATAAACGGACAGGAGATACCGATTGTTCCCTTTGTACAATCCATACTGCGTAACGCGGTGACTGGTGTGGTAAGAGAACTCGATGGATGGCGCGAAGGAGTGACCATTGACGTCACCATCAAACCCTGATCAGACGATGATGTTTATGCCGTCTGATCTATTCCTGAATAATGTTCTATTGTACTTCTGTAGTCAGCTCTAATGAGCAAGCAGGCTCAAACTGTTTACTATTCTGACGAGGTATCCGTATTCGCCGTCGTCAATCCAAAATCCATGATAAAGGAACGACAATGGAGTACCTTTCTCAGGTTTCCACATTCTTCTCATCGTCAAAACAACCTGCACAGCCGCTCCCGTGGTTCAAGGTTCGTCTGGTTACAAAAATCTGTTGACGTAATCTAACTATGACGCATCGTATCTACGCCTCAGATCAGAGAACAACGCCTCGAAATCCACATTCCCGCCGGAGAGGATGGCGCCGACTTTCTTATGAGCGACGTCGATTTTCCTGAACAGCAACGGGGCCACGACCACGGCGGATGACGGTTCGATCACGATCTTCATTCGCTCATAGACAAATCGCATCGCATCGATGATCTCCTTTTCGGTGACGAGAATAATACCATCGACATATTGCTTGATGATGGGAAAAGTTTTATCGCCGAGCGATGTCTTGAGACCATCGGCAATGGTTACCGGATCTTTCGATGGGATGATCGTATTTGCGGCGAGCGACTTAAATGCATCGTCGGCGTTGGCAGGTTCGCAGCCATAGACTTTTATCTGTGGATTTAAGGATTTTGCGGTCAAAGCCGTCCCGCTAAGTAATCCGCCGCCGCCGACAGGAGCGAGAACGATGTCCAGATCCGGTGTGCTTTGTAAAAGCTCGAGAGCGGCTGTCCCCTGCCCGGCGATGATTCGGAAATCATTATAAGGATGTACGAATAAAGCACCCGTGTTCTTCACGATCATTTCGGCCGTCGATTCACGGGATTCGAGTGTCGGCTTGCAAAACGTGATCATCCCTTGATAATGTTTGACTGCGTTTATCTTGACAACAGGCGCTGTCTCCGGCATCACGATATATGCAGGGATGCCGCGTATACCGGCCGCATACGCCAGTGCTGCCGCGTGGTTGCCCGATGAGTGAGTTACCACCCCCCTTTTGGATTCCTCGTTATCCAGTGTGAGCACCGCATTCGTTGCCCCCCTGATCTTGAATGCGCCAACTTTTTGAAAATTTTCGCATTTAAAGAATACATTGGCACCTGTTAACTGATCTAGTGTCGCATTGGTAACGACAGGTGTCTCATGAATATAGGGTTTGATTCGTCGATATGCATCTCGAACGCAGTCAATATCGGGTATTTTCATCGATTCACACGTCATCGTAAAACCATAAGAATAGTTTTTTGACTTTTAATTTTAATGTCTGAACTTCATCGGGCTGGATCTAAGCTCTCCCGGTTATTTTAAGAAACGTATTTTTAATGATATAGCTAACCATTTTAGGATTTTCTTTCAGACGGCGAATCGAATAAGCGAACCATTCTTTTCCAAAGGGTACATAGACACGAAGACGATGACCCGACTCCACTATGATCTTGCGTAATTCCCGATCCACCCCATACAGCATTTGAAATTCATACTGATCAGGTTCGAGCGAATATTTATCGACGATGCTCAAGGCTTTAAAGACAAGTTTCTCATCATGGGTGGCAACAGCCACATAGCAACCATTCGACAGCAGTTTCTCCATCGCATAGTCGTAACTATCATTGATGATGGATCCATCTTTATACACAACCGATCGAGGTTCCCAATAATAGGCACCTTTACATATTCGCAAATTGATCTTCATGGGGATCAGCTTATTCAAGTCTCCGATCAATCGCCTCATATACGCCTGAATGGCAGTTCCAACGTTATCATATTCTTTGGCAACACGCATACAGATCTCATGAGTATCATCGACACAGGAAGAATCTTCGATATCGATCCTGACAAAATTATTATATTTTTTAGCCTCCTCGACGAGTGATTTAATATTATTATAACAGAACTCTTTATCTATTTTCAGTCCCATTTGCGTTGGTTTTACCGAAATATTTGAATCGAGTTTTTGTTCATGAATCGTTTTGAGGATCTGTTTGTACATTTCGACTGCATGCAGTGCATCCTCTTTGATTTTCACCTCTTCACCGAGCAGATCGAGAGTAGCGCAAATATTCTGCGACATGAGTTCTTTTACTTTCGCTACTGCATCGTCAAGATTTTCTCCGGCTATATATTGTTGGGAAAATATTTTTACAAACGGTTTAGGAACGAAGGGCAGGATCTGAGCGACTAAATTGTTGAACCAATTCATAACAACCTCCAATTAGCAGTGTAAAAATATGATTGCCTCTGACGAAATTAAATTAAAATAGCATAATCTTTGATTTAAATCAATAGAATTCAAATATTTTTTTATGAACAGAAATGAGTTCGTCTTTGATATATATAATAATACAGCAAATTAACATAAAAACAGAAATTTCTAGTTGAAAATCAGGTCTTTTTTTAATATATTTACCTATTAATTTCCACTCCCCTATAAAATAATCGCTGTATATCAATGTCGATAATGCGATCACGAATGGAGTTATTTATCATGAGGCTGCGTAATCATCCGATTTTGGAATTTAAGGAACAGCGAGTTATTCACTTCACATTCGACGGACAAGATATCACGGCTTTAGAAGGCGATACGATCGCTGCGGCTCTGCATGCTGCCGGGATTCGTACTCTCTCGCATAGCCTGAGGCGCCATCATCCACGCGGACTGTTCTGTGCAATTGGTAAATGCTCGAGCTGTCTTATGGAGGTCGACGGATGTCCCAATGTAAAGACCTGTCTCGTCCCGGTCAAAGACGGGATGGTGGTTAAAAGTCAGGACGGTTGGGGCAGATTTCCCTCTGCAACGAGCAGAAAGGATTACCAACGTAAAGAGATCCCGACTAGGGAGACCGATATCGCCATCGTCGGTGCAGGTCCGGCCGGATTGTCCGCTGCCATATACGCTGCCAGACTCGGAGCCAGGGTAATGGTGATGGATGAAAATTATCTCGTCGGCGGACAATTAATTAAGCAGACTCACATGTTTTTTGGGTCAAAGGACCATTATGCGAAGACACGTGGGATCGATATTGGTACTCTACTCCGCCAACAATGCGATGAACTGGCAATCGAAATATTGACAGAGTGTTCTGTTATCGGCTATTACCACCCTCACGAACTCGCGATGGTGCATAAACGGAAATTAAATCACGTCAAGGCGAAAGCAGTTATTATTGCCACAGGTGCTTCCGAGAACATGCTCACCTTTCCCGGCAACGATCTCCCCGGTGTTTATGGAGCTGGTGCGATTCAGACCTTGATGAACGTGTACAAGGTGAAACCGGCAGAACGTGTGCTCATGGTGGGCGCAGGCAACATCGGTGTGATCGTGAGTTATCAGCTTCTTCAGGCAGGTGTCGATGTGGTCGCCGTGGTTGAAGCTACTCCGAAGATTGGTGCCTATCAGGTGCATGCGTCCAAACTGGTTCGCTGCGGTGTTCCCATATTGACCTCACACAGCATTGTAAAGGCGTATGGTAATGAATCGGTCGAAGGAGCTGTCGTCGCTCAGTTAGACAATAAATGGAATATTATCCCCGGGACCGAACGAGATGTAGCCATCGATACGATCTGTCTATCAGTGGGTTTGAATCCTGCTTCGGAAATTCTGGATCAGGCTGGCTGTCGCATGCTATATATACCCGAGCTAGGGGGACAGGTGGCGGTGATCGATAGGAACATGGAGACATCGGTTTCAGGGCTATACGTGGCGGGTGATGTCTCGGGTATCGAGGAGGCATCATCGGCCATGCTGGAGGGGCGACTCGCCGGTGTTGCCGCCGTCCAGAGCCTGCATGGATCATCACCCCAGATCGAAAAATTAAAACACGAGATACAGAGCGGGTTGGATGCGTTACGGACCGGACCGTTCGGAGAAAAGACCAGAATCGGAAACAAAATAATGACAGAGGCTGCATCATGAAGCATGATTACATCAACACAGGAATTCTACGATTAACCGATTTTCAGGTACCGCCTCCGGAAAGACGTCGCGCGGGACGTGTGATTATGATCGAGTGCGTTCAGAACATCCCATGTAATCCCTGTTCAACGATTTGCCCTCAGGGAGCCATTACCATCGAAGGTGATATAACCAACATCCCTGTCGTCGATTTTAGTAAATGCAATGGGTGTGGCTTATGTGTAGCCAATTGTCCCGGACTGGCCATTTTCATGGTTGATGAAAGTATAGGCGACAATTCTGCCGAGGTAGGCATCCCGTACGAATTTTCCCCCTTTCCAGAGAAAGGTGAAATTGTTTCGGTATACGACCGATCCGGCAAAATCATATGTGATGGCGAGATCGTGCGGGTTCGCAATCCGAAGAGCTACAATAAAACAGCCGTCATCTATTTTCGGGTGCCAATCCAATTTTCATTAGATGCCCGTTTTATTAAGCGAAAGGCAGACAAAGCCAAAACACCAATCCATTGATCAAGCGGAGTTCAATCAACATGAAACCTGACACTATCATCTGTCGTTGTGAAGACATAACATACCAGGATGTCCTTGATGCTATTCAGATGGGCATGAGAACAGTTACCGAAGTGAAGAAGGCGATTCGTGCCGGCATGGGTCCATGTCAGGGCAGAACGTGCGGCAGACTAATCGCTCAAATCATATCGCAAGAAACAGGAAAACCAATATCGGAAGTATGGGATTCGAGTCACCGTCCCCCGCTCATGACGACTCCTATGGGTGTTTTAGCAGGAGGCCATTGTGACGAGGAATGAATATGATGTGATAATCATTGGCGGTGGAATTATCGGTGCGGCGACGGGTTACTATTTGACTAAACGTGAACAACGTGTGCTCCTGTTAGAAAAACAATACCTCGGCTCCGGATCGACCGGTCGCTGCATCGGAGGTATACGGGCTCAGTTTTCTACCGAGACGACGATTAAAGTCGCTATGGAGAGTGTGGAGCTTTTCCGAGGCATGGAAGACGAGTTCGGATTCTCAGTCGACTGGTTTCCGTCAGGTTACCTCTTTTTAGCATATACCGAAGAGAAGAGACAGGCATTCTTAAAAATACTTGGCCTTCAACAAAGTCTGGGACTGGATGTACGGTTCGTTGAACCTGTAGATATCAGACGCAGATTCAATTATATCAACATCAATGGCGTTTTAGGCGGCACTTACTGCCCTACAGATGGTCAGGCAGATCCTTTTTTTGTACTGAAAGGTTACATGCTCGGTATGGTGAAGGGAGGTAGTAATGTGAAAACGCATGCTGAAGTGGTCGGTATCGATCATCACCGATCGGATGTTTTTGAAGTCGCTATAGCAGACGGCGACAAATTTTACGCCTCTAAGGTTTTAAATGCGGCCGGACCTTGTTCGAAATCGATTGGTGAAATGGTTGGCATCGATCTATTGGCAGAACCGGAACGTCATGAATCCTTGATAACCGAGGGAATCGAATTCAAGGCAATTCCTATGATAGTCGACTACAGACCAGACGGATGTTATTTCGTTCAACGCACCACGGGTCAGATCATCGGGTGTTACACTCCCGAAGTGCAAATTCCCGGCACTGATACTGGTTCAACGTTCGAATTTTTAACCGAAATGCCAAGGCGAATCATTCGCCTCATACCGGCTCTGGAAAGCGTGGCCATTCTAAGACAATGGGCGGGTTCATACACCATCACGCCAGATGGAAATCCGATCGTCGATAAAACCGATATTCAAGGATATTATGTTTCCACCGCTATGTGCGGGCATGGTTTCATGTTAGGTCCAGCCCTCGGTAAATTAATGGCCAATTTTATGATCGATGACAGTTGGCCTTACGACATGAGCGAATTCGCCTATAAACGCAATTATCAGCGGGATACAGAGGTACTGGGTTGAGATAACGATTAGAATAATGTTATGATTTCATCTTTACGGGGAGCTACATCTCAGAGTATCAAATCCGGTTGCCTTGTAATTGATTGGCACGAAGCGTCGACCGGGCAATATGTGTGATAATGAACCCCTATTTTACACCACCCATGGGAATCTTGCTTTGTAAATTGGAATGAAAACTTATAAAAACTAAGCAACCTGCCTCTCACAAAAAAGGTTCGGAAAAACAAATTAGCCATTACATCGCTCAGGATATTTTCAGGGTAGCTGGCTTCAGTCGATAAAAATTCGCGAGCTTCAACCCCTTATCGATGTTGGCGTTGACATGTGAAGGCTTATGGGCATCCGAATTGACGATGTACTGCACATCATATTCGGCTGCAATCTCCCAGAACTTAAACCAGGGATATGGATTTCGTGTGCCCCTCTTTGTATTCAGTTTTGGTTTTAAATACCCCTTACAATTTATTTCAAGCACCGTATGATGTTCGACAGAAGCGTCAAGGATATCACGAGCACACGCTTCGCAATTCGCATCCCAATCGGGATAAGAACACCCGAATATATCCGGATGGGCGATATATTTGAACAGACCGGATTCAAGCATATCAATAAAGTAGCGGCTGTAGGAATTAAATGTCGATCCATTCATCTGATCTTCAAAGATATTAAACCAGCTGCCTTGATGCGGGAAATAATGGACAGCCCCGATCAGATAATCAAATTCGAGTTCACCCAATAACGTATCCTCAAAAAAAGCATGATATTCAGGCGAATACTCGCATTCCATACCCTTCAAGACGACGAGATCATCATACCTATCGCTGGCATGGTCGATTAACGCATTATATCGACCGAGCTCATCCATGCTCATCCTCTCCCACGGCCATCTGCCATCCGGTAACGGTGTATGGTCTGAAAAACCTAATACCTTCATTCCGCGTTGAATCGCGTGATGACAATAATCATCGACCACCCCTGTGGCATGTCGACATAATGGTGTATGAGTATGAAGATTGATGAGCGGACTGGATGTTATGTTCACTTTCGCCTCCGAAGAGTTTGCCTGAGAGATATAAACCTGGATACTGAAATCAAATGTATAATTTTTAACGACTAAATAACCGGATCCCTGATGTCTGCCGTTAAGACAGGAACGACGTCCTTTGGATTCTCCTGATTAACTAAGCAGAATATCGTCATGCGACAGGCAATGTTTGTCTGTCATCGGGCTATATTGACTATTATTGCAGTCAGAGGGCTCAATAAAATAAATGAATCCCGACGATAAATAAACTATCTTCGGGATTCATATCAGCCATGTTTTTAAGCGATGGGTGTTACATCAATCGATCGAAGACAGTAGCGATTTGATGCGTTTTATTCTGCCTGATCTCTCTTCGACGAATTTACGGATGCCTTTCAGCAGCCAGGACGGTGAAATATGTGCTTCTTCACACAGTTCTTCGACAGATCCGCCTGTTCTCCATTTATTATCCCAGTCGGATGACATGGCATATTCTTCTGCAATCTTGTGCGCGCACCAGTCACTCATATTCTTTTTAGCCGCATTAGTGATGAAGGTTGAATCCAGCCAATCCGCATCAGAGACGATCGATTTACGGTAGCTCTCAGGTTGCAGATCGAAGAGTTCATAGCTAACAGCGGCAATTAATTTTACATTAAGCTTCAACTTATCCAGTTCGGGTAGTATTTTGATCAAATTGCTGGTTGTGCTGGTGCCCTGGACAAAGATCGTGCCCATTTTAGGAAGGCCGGGCACATAATCTCGAATTAGGTACGCGCCTTTTGCCGCCTCGAAATGGGATGCGATCTTTAATTTATTCCGATCCGGGATCTCGACTGGTGGACGAGTAAGGTGCAATGCAATAATCGGAACGTCAGTCGCCAGCGCGGCACCGATCATGGGGGCGACTTCATTATGCTCCCATGGGAACAGATTGATCACCTGTCCCCGCGGAAACATTTGAGTAACGCCTGGCGCGAAGATGCCGAAGTGGGTTCTGGAATCCTCAGCGGTTTCAGGACCTGAATGACCCGCGATCCACAGGACTTTACCTACTTTAATTTCGGCGTCCTGAGCCATTTGACTGAATAGTCGCATGGCTCCATATTTCAAATAAACAAAGGAGCCGTAAGTAGAACAGGTGCTATAAAAGCCGTTGAACTCTTTAAATGGCTGTGGCGAGAGGTTAACGGTGGATATCCCGACCGAGATACCGGCATTGGCAAACTCAGTGATGCCTTGTGGAAGCAGACATCCTTTGGGATTAACGTTTCGTTCATAAGGACCGAACCCTTCGAAATCGCCGTACGGTTTGGCAAAACCGGAAATATTCGTTGAATCGGCGAGGTCAGCCGACATCGCAATGAAAAGCGGTCTGCCATACTTTTCATGGCAATACGCGTTGATCCAGGCACCGAACTTTGCCAATCCCGCACGGTTGGGAGCCTTTGATCCAGGAGCGACGAACAGATCTGCCGGATAGTTTTTAAAATCAGTGATGACCGGATCTTTGGTGGGATTCAGTTTGTCAAAATCGTAGTAAAGGGTCGTCTTTTGCGTCGGTATAGAATCTCCCAGATCAGCGAGGTAATCGGCGACATAATGCAGGAGTTCTTCGTCTTTTTCATAGAGTTCGAACACATGAGCAAGGTTCTTTCGAGTCTGTTCGACACATTCCGCATGGGTACCCGGTGCGGGTTGGTCTACTCCTTCAAACTCGATATTGTACTTCTGACTGAACATCTTCTTAGTTTCCCAAAATCCAGGAGAATTCATCGGCTTATGTGGGGTACCATGCGATTTATTATCGTAGATACCGTATTCTCTACCCTTCTTTGTCCTGAACCATGCTATGGAAGGTTGCATCATCGCGTTTTCTGAATAAACCATATCCAAAACAGCCCTGGTAACATCTGCCCAATTCATTCCATCAGATGCCCCAAATGTGCGCCAACCGTGAGCACCAAACCATTGGTCAGGTGAACCTGCTACGATTGAACTCATTTTGTGTTCATCGATACCGTAATCGTTCCAATCGACCAGGAAAAACAGGTTATCGAGTCCGAGCCCGTAGGCAGAATTCTGAGTTTCATGCGTCACCCCGGTGGTTAATCCACCTTCACCTTCCACCGCAAATACACGAACGTCATTGGCACCGGCCAATTTCAATGCAGCTGCTTCACCGGCGGCCACAGGCGAACCGTGTCCCGACGGACCGGTGTTGAATTTCAGGAACATGGTTTTCCCTGCCATTTCCGCATGCCCTGGCAATCCGCCATTATGTCGTAAGGTCAGCAGATCCTCGTAATACAAAGCTAATTCAGGCTCACCGGTTATTTGATATCGTTTATCGCCGGTGAGTTTGAATTTTCTGCGCATTGCCTCATTGAGCACGGCCAGCGTCGCGTAAATTAGCGGTATGGTATGACCGGCGACAAGGATGAATCGGTCTGAAAATCTCTTCTCAGGATGACGAATGTCAAAGCGCATGGCGCCGCTAAACAGGGTAGAAACTAGCATATGAACCTTAGATCGAGAGCCTCCAGGATGACCACTCTGTCTTAAATTCAACATTAAATCGATGTTCTGATCGATCATGTCTTTAATTTTTTCCCATTTTGCAAAATCGGGAACAAGCGAATCAAATGTTTTTGTGGATTTGGTGGAGTCCAGCGACATAAATAATCTCCTCTTGATGTTCATTATCGGCTAATTTAAATAGACAAGGCTATAAATAAGTCATTCGGTTAATGTAATTGAATGATAATTATTTTAATGCATATAAGCAAGTAAATATTGCAAAAAATATATTTTATATGACATATTTTCCTTGCATTTCTACTAAAAAAATTTATCTTTATCATATAATTTTCAGCAAATTACTTTGGAGAATAAACCATGAATATTGGCATCCCGAAGGAAATTTACATCGAAGAGAAGCGGATTTCGATAACGCCTCAAGGTGTGCACACACTGGTTGACCATGGGCATAGTGTCTTCATAGAGACCGGAGCAGGTGGCGATTGTTATTTCAGTGATGAAGATTTTAAGAGCGTTGGCGGCAAGATTGTCTATTCTCATGAAGAAGCTTTCAAGCGAGCGGATTTACTACTCAAAGTGATGCCACCGACAGAAGAAGAGTGTGATTTTTTAGTTTCTGACCAAATTTTACTGTCGTTTTTACAGCTTGGTTTATGCAGCCGTAATATAATCCAAAACGTAATAACAAAAAACGTAACAACCATCGGAACACAGTTGATTGGGGATGAGCAGGGTCACCGTCCGTTACTGGAAGCCATGGGTGAGATAGCTGGTTCTATGCTACCGCAGATAGCGGGTCATTTTCTCGAATGCACTCACGGGGGACGCGGAAGCACTATCAGTGGTTTCCCTGGCATTCCTCCCGCATCGGTAATTATCATCGGAGCGGGGCATGTGGGTATGCATGCAGCGATTGCATTCAAGGCCCTGGGAGCGAATGTGGTCGTTCTGGATGTAGCGTTAGAACAACTGCGCCGTGTAGATCAATATTTTCGCAAGCAGGTTTTGACTGCTATGTCAAATTCATTCAACATAGAGCGTGCACTTAAATTCGCCGACGTCGTCATCGGATCAGCTTATGAATTTGGCCAGAAACCACCCGTGCTGATTACGAGAAAACAAATTTCAATGATGAAAAAAGGAACACTGTTAATCGATGTCGCTATCGACCAGGGCGGGTGTTTTGAGACCAGCCGTCCGACGACTCTGTCACAACCGACGTTCATCAAAGAAGGCATCGTGCATTATTGTGTACCAAACATCCTGGCATCTGTCGCACGCACCGCTTCCCGGGCAATCAACAATATTATCACGCCATATGTGCTGGAAATTGCGGATGCTGGTCTTGAAAATGCACTCGTGCACAGTCCGGAAATTGTGAACGGGGTATTGACTCACAGTGGATTTTGCAATCATGAACACATCGCAACAATATTCAATCTACCATACAAAAAAATCAGGGATAACAAAAGAGGATAAAACATATCATGAAATGGATAGAAGAATATCGAAACAAGTTAGTATCTCCGGCGGAAGCAGTCGCCGATATTCAAAGCGGGGAGAATGTCTATATTTCAGGAAATGCGGCTACACCGAACACGTTGGTTCAAGCTTTAGCGAATCGTAAGAATGAACTGGAAAATGTGAATGTTGTCCATGTATTGTTACTCGGAAGTGATCCTCTTTCCGAACCTGGTATGGAGGGACACTTCAGACACAAATCGCTGTTTGTCGGACCAGGTGATCGCCAGGCGGTGAATGAAGGCAGAGCTGATTATTTCCCGATTTTTCTTTATGAAATACCCGATCTATTCTTTAAAAAAATAATACCTCTGGATTTTGCACTGCTTCAAACATCTCCACCGGATTCTCATGGCTTCTTATCGCTTGGTGTTGAACCATTGGCAAGTAATGCAGCTGCTGAATGTGCAAAGAAAATTGTTATCCAGATCAATGATAAGATGCCGCGAACTCTTGGTGATTGTTTTGTACATATTTCTCGTGTTCATAAGGCGATCGAAGTTTCAGAACCGTTACCGACATTAGATATAAAAGAACCATCCAATGTGGAGAAGAAAATTGGTGCTTTCATAGCCGATCTGGCAGAAGATGGATCTACGATTCAGCTTGGCATCGGAGGAATTCCTAACGCTGCTCTCGCAGCGATGAGTAATAAAAAAGATCTCGGAATTCATACGGAGATGGTGTCCGACGGTATGATGAACGCTATCGAAGCAGGTTTTGTCACCGGTGCACGAAAAAACATTCATCAAGGCAAGGTTGTTGCTACCTTTATTTTAGGCACAGAAAAACTGTATGAATTTGTGCACAATAATCCGATGTTCGAGATGCATCCGGTTAATTATACCAACGATCCATTTATCGTCGCTCAAAACGACAATATGTTAGCTATTAATTCAGCCATAGAAGTCGATATCACGGGTCAGGTCTGTTCCGACTCGATCGGTTACAAGATTTACAGCGGTTTCGGCGGACAGGTTGATTTCATCCGCGGAGCGGCTCGTTCAAAAAACGGCAAACCGATCATCGCGCTGCCATCGACTGCTAAAAACGATACCATCAGCAAAATCGTTCCGCATCTAAAAGAGGGCGCCGGCGTGGTTACGAGTCGCGGCGACGTGCATTACGTGGTCACCGAATTTGGCGTTGCATTTCTCCATGGTAAGAGCGTGTCGGAACGAGTCAAAGCGTTAATTAATATTGCTCATCCTAAATTCAGAGATGAGTTAACTCGATTTGCGAAAGATAAAAACTATATTTAACAGTAAATGAGGTTACCATATGGCTAAACTATCGATTGATGATCTAAAACTGGGAGGGAAGAGAGTTCTCGTACGAGTCGATTTCAATGTTCCTCTGGATGATAAGTTGAACGTCACTGACGATACCCGTATCAGAGCTGCGATACCTACGATTGAAAAGATCATGAAATCAAGCGGCAAAGTCATCCTGATGTCGCATCTCGGACGCCCCAAAGGCGAAGTCAAGGAAGATATGCGTCTCGCCCCTGCTGGCAAGCGGCTCTCAGAACTAATGGATGTGAACGTCAATATATTACGTGAGTGTGTGGGTCCGGAAGTCGAAAAATTCGTGAATAATATGAAAAATGGTGAGGTCGTGCTTCTTGAAAATCTCAGATTTCATAAAGAAGAAGAGAAAAATGTACCCGAATTCGCCGAAAAATTAGCACGACTCGGCGATGTCTATGTCAACGATGCGTTTGGGACAGCCCATCGCGCGCATGCATCGACCGAAGGTGTCACGCATTATATCGATCAATGTGCGGCGGGTTATCTGATCCGAAAAGAGCTGCAGTATCTTGGTGATGCGCTCGATAGACCGGAGCGACCATTCGTTGCCATACTGGGCGGCGCCAAGATTTCCGGAAAGATCGATGTCATCCAAACTCTGCTCGAGAAGGTCGATACCCTGATAATCGGTGGTGGCATGGCCTATACGTTCTTTAAGGCCCAGGGTCTTAACATTGGCAAATCATTACTCGAGGAAGATAAAGTCGAGCTCGCAGCAGACATAATGACCAAAGCGAAGCAGAAAAAGGTGAATCTGTTGCTGCCTCAGGATAACCTGATCACGACCGATATCTCGGGAGAAGGTGAAATTAAATATACGGACGATCCCTCAGTACCCGATGGATGGCTCGGTGTTGACATCGGGCCGAAGACTATCGACGCATTCAAGCAAGTTATCCAGGGTGCTAACACGATCGTTTGGAACGGTCCGATGGGCGTCTTCGAAAAAGAGCCCTTTAGTCGCGGAACACTGGCGATCGCGGAAGCCCTTGCCACCAGGACAGAAAAAGGAGCGACTTCTGTCGTCGGAGGCGGCGATTCTGTAGCAGCATTGGCCAAGGCGGATGTGACTGAACAGATATCTCACGTTTCTACAGGTGGCGGAGCGTCCCTCGAATTCATGGGCGGATTTAAGTTGCCCGGCATCGAAGCACTGTCCGAGAAATAACGACAATCGACGAATCGTCTCTGATCAGCTTTCGCTAAACAAGATTTCCATCATTACAGGCAACGATGTGGAATAAAGATAGTCGGAGGGGGATATTTAACATATATTAAATCCAAATTCTGTGCTCAGATAATACTTGTGATCTCTTGCGTGCTGACATAAACAATAAGAAGGCTTAAGAATCGCCTGCAGCAAACTGAATAATTGAAACGTGATGACATTTACGGTAATTACGCTGCGAATCAGTACAGAATAGAAATAAACGTAAACTAAATGCACTGCAACGTGGTACGTGGTTTCTCTTATGATCAATACGAATGAAGAGCAACGCCATTTTTTTCAACTCTACCTGAAATTTCATGAAGACATGATGAAGGTTCAGGTAAAAAATATGCAATATCTGGTAGCAGCGATATCCTTCGAAAAGCTGCATCGAATCGATTTCGGTAAAATAATAAAGAATGGGGATTACGTCATTAATCCCCATCAAATTTTAGTCGAAGAGAACGACCTGGAACCGATGTTCGAACGTATTCTCCCCATAATGAAGAAATATTACCAGGATCAGAAGGAACTGAATCGATTCGAAGAATTTAATGATAAACGGAAGATCTCGCTAAAACAACTCATGAAGAATGTGTTGCACAAGGATCAGTCCGTCTGGAATATGCATAAGGGGCAATATCCAATTTCTGTAAATCTTCTAAGGAAAATAGGTGAGTACATTACCGCCCCCTATCTTGAGCTCTGTTCAGAATATTTTAGCGATAAGATAGTGGCTCTCGAGAAGGATCTACCGTACTGTCCCATTTGTGGCAGGCATCCGATCATGGCCTATATTAATGATAAACAAGATATTAGACTATACTGGTGCCAGCTGTGTAACACAGAGTGGAAATTTACCAACACACGATGTCCGTTTTGCCTGAATGAAGACCAGAGTAAAATCGTACATATTTTTCCGTCTGATAATTCATTTAATTACATCACGGCTTGCGACGTGTGTAAGACGTACTTTAAAGTATATGACGGACAATTCGACAATAGTAAACCTCAGTTAATGGTAGAAAACCTGCGGACCTATAAACTAGACATGTTAGCGATGTCCTATGCTTATCATAAACCAGGATTTAAAGCAATTTAACGTCGTAATCTGTCGGTGCCACCAAACGTAGAGTCTTGATGCTGTCGTGCGGCTCAGTCCATAAGATTAGCTCTATCATATGCGATCAGTCGTTTGACCTGATTGCAGCATGATACCTCTTTTGTGAAAATCCATAACATACATTGATATCACATGTTTTGTTTATAATTTACCGGAGGAATAATGGAAGAGATAACACCTAACATTCGAATCGTGGTAAACGATAAAAAATTACCTCTTAATCGATTCGTCAAAGAAATCACTGTCAACATCATTCTCGCTCTGATCACTTCGTTGAAATCGAACGAAAAACCCAACACAATCAAAATTGAGCTCGATTTTGGAGAGCAGTCTTAACAAAGTTGATCGCCTACATTAACGTTATTTTTGCCGGGCGATCACTCGAAGAATTGTGAGCAGCCAGATCACAAAAATACTTGACTAACATTATTTTATTGATTATATTAATTACTCATAACTTCGAAATATTCAAATGGTTGCAGTAAGCGATATGATCATCCGGATATCCATCATCGGATAAATGAAGTCGCCGGATAACGGACAGAGATAACGGACAGGATTTCGATCACCATATGTGTTAGGAACTGTATTCCATCAAGGGTACAATTTTTCGATCGGTTCACATCCGGCAAATATACATCAATTTATTCCAGCAACAAACATTATGATAATTGGCGTGGGTACTGACATAGTCGAAATCGACCGCATACACAAGTTAATCGATCGATTTGGCAAACGATTCCTGGATCGAGTGTACACCGAAGAAGAGCAACGCTATTGTGAATCAAAAAAAGAGCGATTTCAACACTACGCGGTGCGGTTCGCAGGGAAGGAAGCTGTTCTTAAGGCACTGGGCACGGGCTTAACAGAAAAAATGAATTGGCTGGATATGGGCTTTGTTCATGATCAATATAAAAACCCTCATCTCGTCTGTAGCGGAGAAATTGATCGAATGTGCAGCGATCGGCAGATCAAAAAAATACATGTTTCATTTTCACATTCCCGATGGTACGCTATCGCGACGGTGATATGTGAGACGTAAATGTTCAATTAAGATTTCAATGAGCAGTTTACCGTGGAGGATTTTCTAATGTATGGTAAGATAAAAGACGACATCCGTTCTGAAATTCAAAAGATCAAAGAATCTGGATTGTATAAAGAGGAACGTGTCATCACGAGCCCACAGGGTGTTGAAATTATTGTCCAGTCGGGACAGCGTGTAATCAACTTTTGTGCTAACAATTATCTAGGATTATCCAGTCATCCGAAAGTTATCGCAGCTGCTCATGCTATTCTTGATGAACGGGGATATGGAATGAGCTCGGTACGATTTATATGCGGGACCCAGGATATTCACAAGAATCTGGAACGTAAGGTATCCGAATTTCTCGGTACCGAGGACACACTGTTATATGCCGCCTGTTTTGATGCGAATGGTGGTGTATTTGAGCCTTTTCTTAATGCGGATAGCGCAATAATCACTGATGCTTTAAATCATGCTTCGATCATTGATGGTATTCGTCTAGCCAAGGCGCAACGATTTATTTACAAGCATAACGATATGAACGATCTCGAGGACAAACTAAAAAGCGCACAATCGCTGCAATATCGTATGATCGCAACCGATGGTGTTTTTTCCATGGATGGTAACATCGCTGACCTGAAGTCGATTTGCAATCTGGCGGAGGAATACGATGCAATCGTTTTGGTCGATGACAGCCATGCGACAGGATTCATCGGTAAACATGGCAAGGGAACGATCGAACATTGTGGTGTGATGGGGAGAGTCGATATCATTACCACGACGTTCGGGAAAGCATTAGGCGGAGCCCTCGGAGGATGTTGTTCGGGACGAGCCGAGCTCATTGAATATCTAAGGCAGCGCAGCCGGCCCTATTTATTTTCCAATTCACTCTCGCCCGTCATCGTCGGCGCGACTCTGGCGGTATTCGATCTCATCTCAGAGACGACTGAGCTTCGAGATAAATTAGAAACAAACACGCTCTACTTCCGAAAAAATATGACTGAAGCCGGTTTTGACATAAAACCAGGCGTGCATCCGATCGTGCCCATTATGCTGTACGATGCAAAGCTAGCACAAGATATGGCTCGCGATCTGTTGGGTGAAGGTATCTACGTCATCGGATTTAGTTATCCAGTCGTCCCCGAGGGTCAGGCTCGGATTAGAGTACAAATATCAGCAGCCCATGAAAAAACACATTTAGATCAAGCCATCGAGGCTTTCGTGAAAATCGGCAAACGATCCGGAATCATTGACTAACATGAAACAACAGATTGGAGTTGGAATGCGAAAGCTATTATCTCTACTGTTTATCATCACACTTTGGCTTATATCAAGTTTCCCATCTTCTTCAGCCGCCCAAAAACTGATATACGATCTGGAAATCGATGAAGAAAATTGGGATTCATTTCATATACGAATTGTCGCCGAAAATGTGAATCAGGATGATATTATCCTGGTTTTACCCAAATGGCGCCCTGGAATCTATGTTGAGCTCGATTCGTATCAATTCATCGGGGATCTTCATGCCTACAGCGAATCGACTGAGGAACTCTCTGTAACTCAACTGGATGAAAATAGATGGCTCATCCAATCGGGAAATAGTTCAACCGTCAGGATTGAATACGATGTCGATCACTCATCTCCACGATTCATGATGTCTTATTTGAGTAAACGATACGCCATCGTCGATGGTGCTCTTAATTTCCTGTACATTATGGGAAAGCGACATCTGCCGATAGATGTCAACTTAAGAGTGCCTCACGGCTGGAAAGTCGCATCTGCTTTGTCATCCGGAGAAGCATCATTTGAATTTTTCGCTTCCAACTACGACGAACTCATCGATTCGCCGATGCTGATCTCAAATTTCAAAGAATATTACTTCACATTAGAAAATTTCCCATTTTTCGTCATCATGAACGGTACTGCAAATTTCGATATCAACAACTTCCTTGTGATGATCAAGAGAATCGTGGACTATCAAGGCACGTTCTTCGCTGACTATCCGTTCGATCGATATTTATTTCTCGTTCATGTCATGCCGCAGGGCAGCTCAGGAGGAGGTTTGGAATTCTCTAAATCGTCCCTGATCATCCTGAGTAAGGAATTGCTAACCAATAACCTGAAGAAAGCGGCCAACATCATCGCACACGAATTTTTTCATGCCTGGAACGTGAAACGTATCTACCCTGATGTATTCGCCTCCTATGATTACACGACTCCGGAGCGTACGAAAGATTTGTGGTTCATCGAAGGAGTAACAAGTTATTACGCCGATCTTACCCTGATCAGAACGGGTATATGGTCTGAACGAGACTATCTGGACAGCCAGGCAAACATGATTAAAAAGGTCGAGGAAAACCCGGAGCGGATGATCACATCGTTGGAGGAAGCCAGTATCTCAATCTGGGAGAAAGGCTATCTTCATAACGGGACATCATTCTACGACAAGGGTCAAGTCATCACGTCGCTTCTCGATTTATCCATTCGGGACAAAACAGACAACAGTCGCAGCATGGATGATGTCCTGCGATTTATGAACCAGTGGTTTGCCAACCATGAACAAGGCTATGAGGAAGATGATATTCTAAGGGCGGTGAACGCTATATCCGGTTACGACCACACCGTCTTCTTCAATAAATATATCAGCGGGACACTCGATCTTCCGTATGGCGACTATCTAAACTGCGCAGGTATCACTATACAAACTGTTCCCATTTTTGATGTAGTTGAATTAAATACTCTGGACAGTAAAATCGTAAAGATCGATAGCGCGAGCATTCCATACCGCGAAGGATTACGGATAGGAGATGAGTTAAAATTTGTCGGCGGCCTGGAAATAAAAGATCAACAGAGCTTTCTCCAGGCTTTAGCTGATTTAGAAAAGGATAAACCAACAGAAGTAAAATTCAGTCGTTTGGGAAAAGAGAAGACCATCACCACCGTGCTGAAAACCAACGATGATGTGCAGGTGGAATTAGGTTACATTCAAGATCCGGATGATAAGCAACTAAGGATCAGAAACAGCTTGCTTGGTGCTAATCCGTTCTGATGGCATCTTTGGAATCGTTCAGTGAAGCAGCTGATGTGCATGTCAGGGCTGGATCAAAAGCCAAAATTTGTGAGCATTTACCGCGATGGGTATACATTCCATATAATTTGAAACTAAATGATGACTGTACATCTTGATAAAATAGCATAAAAATTCGATATCAATTAAAGAAACAAAAGGGACGTAATTATGGCCAGTCCGTATCTGATAAAAGTGCACGATTGGAAAATCAGGGAGATCGTTGTCGATTTCATCGAAGCGAAAGCATTATTTGAAAAATACTACAAACACGATAAATCCCAAAAATTAATTCCATTCAATATACTTCGAAAACTCTGTGATATGCTTTATATCACTAAGGAAAACTATCATCTCCTGTTTCGTAACCTGATCGATCCCAAGAAACTCATTTTTGAAGACGCAAATAAATTTACTCCTCAGGAAAATGAAATCAATTTGATGAATACGATCGGACTGCTGTTCCATAAAATCATGGTCGCGCGAGAACTGAAATACATGATCGATTACTATGAAGAAGACACCAGAAATTATCAAGAGTCCCTGCTATCGCTTCATGGACATCTGTTGCGTATATACGACTTGTTCAATCAGGGGATAGACGACCTGAAAGTCATGTTACGTGGACACAAGGGGAATATTTACCTGACCACGTTTTTCCTGGAAAATTCGGAATTTTGTGTTCAGCAATTCAATCAAGACCTACCCGAATTAATGCGATTAGTGAGCAAACCGAATGGGATCGAAAAAGCCCTGATAGACGCTGCAAAATTTTACGAAGAGAGCGGTTGGCCAGAAAAATCACGCCTGATGTGTAATCGATGTCTTGAACTCTTTCCTGACAATAACGATGCGAAGACAATTCTCAAACGACTCTGAAATATCACTTGAAAATGTCGCTTTTTTTTGATATAATATAAATAAGGGGCTGCTGAAGATAAGACGATATTCATGTTGTTTGATGACGAAAACTTTTCTTACAATCCGGAACCGAAACGAAGACTTTAATGATCCTGCTTCAACCGTACAAGATTTCATCATATTCCTCATCATGAATGCACTCGATTGCCAGTAATGCAAACCAACAATGAATCGATCGATCCGTAAACAACATCGAAAAACATGAATCGCTTAATAATAGACAATGTTCTGCCTGTCCATGGCATATGTTAGTCCTCATTGTAGGGCCATTAATTTGAAGGAATATTTCTGCCTTAACAAAAAGAGACAATTATTTTGCAAAATAAAAAGATTTACAAGATGACAAAAAAAATATCACGAAGAAAATTTATTAAAGACACGGCTATCCTGACGTCAGCCGGCTGTTTAATGAGTGATACCCTGACTGCAAAGCCCAGGAGAGAAAATCTGACAGAGGCACGTTATTATGAAAAATTAGAGAATTCTCAGATCAGATGTTTGCTTTGCCCCCGAAAATGCGTCGTTGCAGATAAACAGCGCGGATATTGCGAAGTCAGGGAAAATCGAGATGGCACCTATTATACATTAGTGCACTCACGACCCTGTACGGCTCACATCGACCCAATTGAGAAAAAACCGTTATTCCATTTTTTACCAGGATCATTAGCATTTTCCATCGCCACAGTCGGATGCAACGTCGACTGTAAATTCTGTCAGAATTGGCAAATTTCACAGGTACGTCCTGAAGAGATCGAGAGTCTTGACATGCCGCCGGAGCGAGTCGCTGAACTCGCCAGAAGCAATGGTTGTCCCACCATCGCCTATACCTACACCGAGCCGACGATTTTTACTGAATACATGTACGACTGTGCAGCGGCAGGGCATGGACGGGGGGTCAGGAGCGTCATGATAAGCAACGGATACATCAACAAGCAACCGATGACCGACCTTTGTGGGGTACTCGATGCGGTGAAAATCGATTTAAAAGCCTTCACTGAAAAATTTTATCGTGAATTAGTGGGCGGTGAATTAAAGCCGGTTATGGACACTTTACTGACTTTGAAAAAAAACGGTATTTGGTTTGAAATCGTATATCTGATGATTCCTACTCATAACGATGATCCAGACGAATTGAAGCAAATGTGCCAATGGATCGTATCGGAACTGGGGCGGGACGTGCCCATTCATTTCACCCGTTTTTATCCGCAATATCGCTTGAAGAACCTGCCGCCTACCCCAATATCCACGTTGGTGCGTGCAAGAGAAATCGCATTAGAGGCAGGTATCAACTTTAGTTACGTAGGCAATATTCCAGGACATGAAGGGGAGAACACCTATTGTCCGCATTGCGGAGCAACGGTCATCAAACGTATCGGTTATTCCATCTCAGAAAACAAGATCAAGGATGGGAAATGTTCTGCCTGCGATAAACAGATACCAGGGGTATGGAATTAAGATATCATTCGTCTTTCGAAAAACGTCGCATATTCAGGAGTAAACCCTATGAAGAAATCGGCTTGGATCGTACCGTTATTATTAGCCTGTGGACTTTCAGCATATCACTTTTTATCAAATTCGCAAGCAAAAGAGGAGGTGTCGAATACATTGATAGATCAGGAAATTCGAAAATCAGTGGTCGCCGGGACATGGTACCCCGGAGATAAAAATACATTAAAAAAGGAGATTACTCGATATCTCGATCATTGTGAGAAGATACACATTCCCGGTGACATTTTAGCCATCATGGCACC
>JAFGOE010000029.1 GCA_016926625.1 Candidatus Zhuqueibacterota bacterium | reverse complement strand
CGAACGGGGGTATCTTTTATCCCATTTATTTTGTTGTTCGTAATCAATGCACCGAGCCAGTGCGAAGCATCGATGATCTCCTGGCCAGCGATGCCTGGGAAAAAATACTTGTTTCCGCCGGAGAATCCTACGACTTCATGCGGGAACGTGGGACCGATAATCATGAGCATATCATACTCCAGGATCATCTTATTGATGGTTACATTTATCTCCATGTTCATTAGTCCGTTCGAGACGGCGCGCACAAAATCGGCTGGAACAATACCGAATGATACGATGTGACGCGGATCATCGTAATGATGATTGAAAAATCGCGCCTTCTGATACATGGTGCGATGCAATTCGGCGTCTAATCCCACTCGCTGATAGATTTCGTTTTCACTGAGCTGTGGATGAGTACCGAGAGCGACCAGAAAATCCAGAATCTTGACACGATCGGCTAATAAACGATAGACAACCCGAAAAAATAGATCCATCGGTGTGGTACGCGAATTATCAGGAATAATAAAGAGTAGCTTTTTATTGTTCAGATCTAACTTTTCGAACGCCTCCTCACACGCTGTCGCTACGTATTGCTCAGTCAAATTGCTATGCGTGCGAACGATTTGCGCTAACATAATTTAAATCCAATCCGTGTGAAAAAATTCTCCCCGGGGCTTATCGACGCGCTCATAGGTATGAGCTCCAAAGTAATCACGTTGTGCTTGCAATAAGTTCGCCGGTAATCGTTCGCTGCGGTAGCCGTCGAAATATGCCAGAGCGCTGGAGAACGCAGGGATCGGTATGCCGGCTCTCACTGCCGTGGCTACGACTTCTCGCCATGCAAACTGGTTATCGGCGACCGCTTTCTTGAAATATGGATTCAGAAGCAGATTCGGGAGTCGCGGATCCGAATCGTATGCTTCTTTGATTTTTCCCAGGAACTGAGCCCGGATGATGCAGCCACCACGCCAGAGCAATGCGAGGTTTCCGTAATCTAAATTCCATTCATATTCATCCGAGGCGGCGCGCATCAATTGAAAACCCTGAGCATAAGAGCATATCTTCGAAGCGTACAGGGCTCTTCGTATTTTTTCGATAAACTCATCCCTGTCGCCGCTGAACTGGTATTGGGGACCGTTGAGGACCTTTGCAGCAGCGACGCGTTCAGCTTTTATAGCGCTCATCGTCCGTGCGAAGACGGCCTCGGCGATCGTCTGAGCAGGGATACCAAGATCCAGAGCGACCTGGCTGGTCCACTTACCCGTGCCTTTCTGGCCTGCCGTGTCTAAAATTACATGGATCATGGGTTTACCGGTCAGATCGTCCTTCTTACGCATGATATCACTGGTGATCTCTATCAGATAGCTGCTCAATTCCCCGGCGTTCCAGTTCGAAAACACCTTGTGCATATCATCCGGCGTCAAACCGAGCAATCGCTCCATGATCAAATAGGCTTCGCAGATCATTTGCATATCACCGTACTCGATACCGTTGTGCACCATCTTCACAAAATGACCGGCTCCGCCATTTCCTACCCAGTCGCAACAAGGCACTCCGGTGTTCACCTTCGCCGCTATCGCCTGGAACATCTGTTTCACATGCGGCCAGGCGGCAGGATTCCCACCGGGCATGATCGAAGGACCTCGTAACGCACCCTCCTCTCCGCCGCTCACGCCGGTGCCGATATATAGAATATCGAGCTTCGTCAACTCGTCGTTTCGCCGAGCCGTGTCTGCGAAATAGCTGTTGCCACCGTCGATTAAAATGTCTCCCTTTTCGAGGCGAGGCTTGAGTTCCTGAATCAATGAATCCACCGCCTTGCCCGCCGGTACCATCATTAGAATTCGTTTAGGCGACTCCAGATTCAACAACAGATCTTCCAAAGAGGAAGCAATGCTCATATTTTTACCCTGAAATTTCCTGGACGCTGCGTATCTCTTTTCCTCACTCAAATCATATCCGACCACTGAGTAGCCATTTCGTTCGATATTCAATGCCAAATTCTGTCCCATGACTCCTAAACCAATCACTCCGATATAATATTGCATTTGTACATTCTCCTTTTACTTTCTTGAACCTTCGATAATCATAGTTAAACAGCACATTATTTATCATTAAAATCAATTTCATTATATTGTCATTGCCGCGAAACCGCCATCGATATGGATAATCGAACCAGTGACGAATGAGGACGCTTTCTCAGATGACAACCAGATTACGGCTCCGATCAGTTCCTCTGGTTCCCCGAAACGGTTCATCGGCGTATGGTTCATGATGGATGCTGTTCGCTCTTCCGTCAGTATCTTACGATTTTGTTCAGCAGGGAAGAAGCCAGGGGCAATAGCGTTTACGCGGATTCCACTCGATGCCCATTCCCGAGCCAGGTACTGCGTTAGATTATTTATTCCTGCTTTTGACACGCCGTAGGTGAACACTTTGGAAAGCGGCGGACCTGATGATGCCGATGAGATATTGATGATACTCCCCCCGTAACCCTTCTCCATCATCAAGGATCCGAAAACTTGACACGACAGTAACACGCTCTTTAAATTGATGTCCATGATTTTATACCACTCGTCCTCTGTTATGTCGAAAAATGGGGTTGTGGAGTTCACACCGGGCGCATTGATCAAAATATCACAGCGGCCATACTCCTTTTCTATCGTAGCAGCAGCTCGTTGCAGATCGGCTTTACACGACGCGTCGATCTTGACAGCCGAAGCGCGAACACCGTATGGCTTTAGCTGTAGGACTTTTTCTTGTGCATTTTCAAGATTGATGTCGAGTATCACGACATCCGCGCCCGCCTGCGCCAGACCCTCTGCCATCACGCCGGCAAGCACTCCGCCGCCGCCGATCACCGCAGCGGTTTTACCCGCAAGGCTAAAATAGTTATTTAAATAATTCATGATTTAATCGTTCCTATGTTACAGATTATACGCATCCTTGACCAGATCGTAGGCCAACGCCTTGCTCATACGCCGCGCCTCACCCAGATCGATCACATGCCGTGCCACCAGATACGCCAGAAAATTAGAATCGATGCGACGCGACACATCGTGCCGAGCAGGAATCGATGGGAATGCCCGGGTATCATCGTTGAAGCCGACGGTATTATAGATTCCAGCCGTCTCGGTGACCTGCAGCCGATAGCGCATCATGCCTTCGATGCTATCGTTAAACCACCAGGCCGGACCTAACTTCATGGCAGGATAATGGCCGGCCAGTGGCGCCAGTTCGCGCGCGTAACTCGTCTCATCCAGCGTAAACACGATCAGCTTCAGCCGTCGATCGTTGCCATATTTATTAAGTAACTCATAAAGATTGTTGGTGTACTCGGTTTGTACCGGTATGTCGCATCCCTTATCAGCACCGAATTTTTGATACACATGCTGATTATGGTTTCTAAATGAACCCGGATGAATCTGCATCACCAATCCGTCCTCGATACTCATCCTCGCCATCTCCATGAACATGTGAGCGGTGAACAACATCGCATCCTGAGCGCTTGCCTTATGTTTCAACGCTCGTTGAAAAATCTCCTCTGCCTCGTTGGCGGAGAGTTCATGAGTGTAAGGAGTCAGCGCGGCCTGATCCGTGGAAACGGCTCCCATCTGCTTAAAAAACTCGCGTCTGCCTTCCAGAGCCCGAATATAAGTCCTGAATGAATCGATTTCAGTCCCGCTTGCCTCTCCGAGTTCTGCTACTTTTTGGTTCCAGGAAGCATGCATCATGTTGACCACTGCATCCGGCCGAAAACAGGGGATGACGCGACCTTTCCAGCCTGAGCCGCGTATCGTTTGATGATGTTGCAGTGAATCTTCGGTACCATCCGTCGTCGTCAGTACCTCGATGTTGAACTTTTCGAACAGTGCTCTTGGTCGAAAGGCTGGTGTCTCTAATTGCTGCTGAATTTGATCATAAATCTGCTGTGCATTCTGCCCGTTTAATTTCTCTTTTATTCCGAACACGATGGAGAACTCATGATTCAGCCAGGCACCGGAAGGTGTTCCATTAAACAGATAAAAATTTTCAGCAAAAATCTGCCAGATTTTTCGATGATCTGTTTCAACCTTAGTGCCATCGACAACCGGTACACCTATTGATTCCATGGGGATGCCCTGCGAGTATAACATCCTGAATACATAATGGTCGGGGATCAATATCAGTTCGGTCGGATCCGGAAACGGCTTATTGTGTGCGAACAATGTCGGATCAACATGTCCGTGCGGACTCACGATAGGCAGGTCTTTGACGTCGCCGTACAGTTCATACGCGATCTTGCGTATGGATGGATCCGAATCAAAATACCGATATTCGTTCAAGACTAAAGGTTCACTCATTTCACCACTCTCCATATAATAGCAATTCAAATTAGTTATTTACGATTTGATTTGTACGGATGATCTCTTCCAGGAATTCACGGAACTGGACAGAAAATTCCTTGCGTTTCAAGGCGAATTCTACAATGGTCTTCAGATAATCGAGTTTATTGCCTATATCATAGCGAACCCCTTCGATGGTATGGGAGTAAATATTTTCGCGAGTGGACAGGATTCGCATGGCATCGGTCAGCTGAATTTCATTATTCACTCCTTTGGGTGTCTTTTCGATGGCTTTGTAGATCTCAGGAGTGAGGATGTAGCGTCCCGCGATGGCGAGGTTAGAAGGGGCCTTATCGATATCCGGTTTTTCGACCAATTCCATGACTCGCATGATGCTTTCACTCAATTTGGTTCCACCCACAATACCGTATCGAGACACCTTTTCTTTGGGTACGGTCTCCACAGCGATCACCGTCTGCTGATATTGTTCGTAGACATCGATCAGTTGCTGAGTCACCGGGATCACCGAATCGATGATCGTATCGCCCAGCATGACAACGAAGGGCTCGCTGCCAGTATGCATTCTCGCCTGATAGATGGCATCACCGAGTCCGTTCACTTCTTTCTGCCGGATAAAATGGATATTGGCCATATCGGCGATACGGCGAACTTCATTTAAACTGTTCTCTTTCTGCTTGCTGTTCTGCAGTGACGCCTCAAGTTCAAAATTCCGGTCGAAATGGTCCTCTATCGCTCTCTTACCCTTTCCGGAGATGATCAGGATATCATCGATTCCTGAATCGACTGCCTCCTGAACCACATACTGGATGGTCGGGGTATCGATAATGGGTAACATTTCCTTGGGCTGCGCTTTTGTAGCGGGCAAGAATCGAGTACCGAAACCTGCGGCTGGTATGACTGCTTTTCTGACTCTGGACATAGTTTCTCCTCTAAGAGATATAGGGTTTTATGACTCTCGCTTTTATTTTCTTCAATTCGATCACCAGGCGGTTCAGCATATCATCATCCTCATAGGTACCGATGATCGATCCGCCAGATCCGGTGAATTTAGCCGAAGCACCGCAGCGGCGGGCTGTTTCCACCAGTTCGATATTGCTGGGACTGATATTCATGATTTTCCTGCGTAAATCGAAGTTTTCATTGATCAATTCGCCTAATCTGCTCCAATCCCTGTTCAACAAGGCTTGTTTTCCCTCCTCCGCACATGCGGCGATACGTTTCAGGGTGGAGATGACGACTTCATCGCCTTTTTCATAGCGCGAGCGAATATCGTTTAACACCTTGCCGGAGATTTTACCGAGATCGGTTTTATAGGCGATATAGAGCATCGGCAACAGGGACGTATCGATCCGTTCATACTGTCCATGAGATTTTTTATTCATAATCTTCTGATCAAAATCCATATAGACACAGCCTTCATACGACTGGATCACCCTGTCTTGCAAGCCCGCATTAATACCCAGTTCCTCCGTTTCGACCGACAGAACGACGTTGGGCATAATTTCCAGCGGGATCTTGACATTATAAAATTGCATCAACGCGCGCATCGTGGCCGTAATGATGGCGCTGGATCCAGCCAGGCCAACCTGTCGCGGGATCGAAGTGTGGAAACGTATGGTAAAGTTCTTATTATCCAGACGATGACCACACTGTGCGCAATACTCATTGAATTTTTTTATCGTCGCCTTGATCAATCGCTCACCACCGTAATAACCGACCAGGTTAACCGATTCCACCAGCTCCGACATATTGCGAAAAATGTTAAGATCCTGGTCCCTGGCTTCGATACACAATTCAGGAGTCTGATATAGTGATACATGCGCTCCGAAATTACGAACGATAATGGAGATCGTCTTGCCGAAATAACCATCGGAAGGATTTCCTAAAAGACCTGCTCTGGCATATGCACGTGATTCAATGATCATGAGATGTCCTTTCAAAATTGACCGATACTCAATCCAGTTGCGATGATAACAGTTTAATATGCTTACCCAGATGCTTTGCGAGTAAGTCGCGATAGAGCGTTTTGTTTTGAGATAGCAGCGTCATGATGGCCTCTTTGAAACTCATGCCGTCAGGGAGACGTCCCTGGATCAACACAGAACCGTAGGTCACATGCAAAATTTGACGTCCTGACGGATGGTTCAGATACCAGGTTTCCAACTCTGACATATCCAGACGATCGGGGATATGCTTCAACTCGGCAGACACATGATACGAGGCCCTGTCCGTATGATAATGCTCCCTGCAGAATGTGATGATCTCGCTGAACAGGGCACGATCGACGCGACAAACGGCTCTCAGTGCTTCGAGGTAGCTCGTACCAGCTGTCTTGACATGTAACAACTCGCCGCTCAATTTACCCATGATAGGATAGATCATAAATTTATCAGAACCGCTGTGAATGCTTAATTTGTAAGGACCGCAATAGCGCGCGATGGCAACATGCTTGCGGTAATGATCCGTGAATCGATCGATGTCACCCTTATAATCGACACCTTTCTCAAACTCTCCGATAAAGCGCGGAGCAAGGCTGACCACTTTAACCTTGAGTCGCCTCAATTCCAGTCCAATGAACAGATGTTCCAGCGGGGTTGTGGGGGTTGCCGTCTCATCCACAGACATTTCGACCTCAAAGGGACGATTACCACTATGCTTTACCAGAGTCTGGTACATCTTTGCCGTGAAAGCTATGGCGCGACCATACTTCGCCAGGGCACGCAGCAGGACCTCTTCGGTATCAAATTTCAGCGTGATGCCGTTATCGATCTCGTACTCTTTATTCAAATAAAGATCGAGCACCTGCTGCGGTTTAATTTCTGAATCATCATCAGAGGATAAATGTAATTTCAATTTTTCTAGTGACATATGATCGGCTTCATTGAAGACATGCGCGGACGGATCGATCGTGAACATAGTAAATCCTTCGTCCACCATCTGTTTCAAGTCCTCCTCGGTTTGAAGATGATCCGCATCGGCTCCCCACGTTGAATTCCATGACAGATCGTTTACTGCCCTTCCTGCTGATTCCAGTACATCGTGTGGTGTACGATTGGTTCTCTTCATTTCTCGTATGGACTGCTGGGCGAATATCGGAGTGAATCCCGATTTATGAACCGCGTCGATATGACCGTAAGTCGCCAACCCAAGCCTGTCTCCGAATCCGAACGACTTTACCAATCCGATTACCGATGGTCGTATAACTGTCATATGATACTCCTTCGTCAAGTGTAAATGTGATCGTGATATTGATTTATGCCGAAGCATCCGGCTTCGGCCTGCATGTCTCTCTTATCTTAATCGGTGCGTCGAGAACGATGTGCTTACCTCCCCGGGAGTCCGGCCGTTCGATCTCTTCGATGAGCAGTTCCATAGCCTTCGTACCAAGTTCTCTGACCGGCTGATCCACGCATGTCAATGCCGGTTTGATGTACTTGTTGACCGGGCTGTCGCCGAAACAGATGACATCGATATCATCCGGAATGCGAAGGCGTAGTTTAGCTGCGGCATCATATATTCCCAGTGCGACGGGGTACGACGCGGCGAAGATGATCTCCGGCATATCAGCGCTATCGGCTAACGCCATCAGCCCTTGATATCCATGCACCTCATCATAACCACCCTCGATAATCCATTCGGATCGGACAGGGATGCGATAGGCGTGGAGGGCATCCAGGTATCCGTTCAAACGCTCGCTCCCAATATTGGTATTCCCATAGCCTGCAAAATGAGCTATTCTGCTGTATCCGGCCTTGATCGCAAATTCTGTTGCATCGTATGCACCCTTGCGGTCGTTCACTGTGACGCTGCTAAAGGTAAGTCCCTCGATCATTCGATCGAAAAAGACCAGGGGCACGTTCTTACTCTTAATCGTATTGAAGATAGAAATATCCTCGATGTGTTGCGATACCGAAATTAACAATCCATCCACCCTCATGGACAGCAGGCGATAGATATTATGCTGTTCGAGCTGTTCGTCTTCACGGGATACGGTCAGGATAACATCGTATTCATTTTCATTGGCAACATCGTAAATCGCTTCAATCACCTCGGCAAAGAACGAATGAGCGATTTTAGGAACGACCAGACCGATCGTATTCGATTTATTTGAAGATAGATTTCTCGCGTAAAAATTGGGCGTATAGCCCATTTCTGCGGCTACTTGTTTAACGCGGAGTTTCGTCTGTTCGGCGATATCAGGATGATCTCGCAGCGCTTTGGACACGGATACCTTCGAGAGGTTCAATCGCCTGGCGATGTCGGCAAGTGTCGTCTGCTTGAATTTCTTAACCATGAATCTGAACTCATTTAATTCATTCAATACTAAGAAATTTTAAAAAAACATCTTGTAACTTAACCGATAACTTTATCGGTTACTCTAAATATAATGGAGTTTTTATAAAAAGTCAAGTGAAATTTATCTAAATTGAATATCCTTTCTCGAAGGGGGCATTAACGTGCTATAAACGGTGAATTTCTAACGGGATTTAAAAAGCTGAACGGATTTAACCTGATATAAACAGTGTATTTTGAACCACCCAGTTTTATATATACTTTCAGCTGAGTGGTTCATATCATATAGAATGAATTGGGAATGCGAGCAGGAGGTCGCTGCGCGATTGGGGATTTCACGGCTGAGATTGTTGATCTCTGCACGTATTGTACCATGTACCTGCTCAGCCGCTTTCTGTCTTATCTATTTCTGGTTATGTAAACTATTTACTTACAACCTCAATAATTAACTTAGCCAGAAACAAGCTTCGTCTTTTCTGAATCAGTCCTCCAGTTCATCCAATTTGGCATCGAATTTGTTGTACCGCAAGAAACCCATTACAAGGATGAACAAGCCGATTGGGATGAATAGCCAGCCTATAATTGTAAATAACAGGGTGCCAAAAAACTTTATAAATGTCAAACCTGCGATGATGATCGTTATTGCTGTTCGAATATAGGCCAACAGAGTGCGTTCGTTCGCCAAAATGGTACGGTCGATGGCCAGGAGATCGCGCATGTCGCACTTCTCCCTGGAAAATTTCGAATAATTAGTGATTAACATGGGATTAATCCTCGTATCCGTTAAAAACTAAGATCCTGAATTATGCACGAACCACAATGTTTATCAGTTTATTTTTAACGACGATGGTCTTAACAATTTGTTTGCCCTCAACGTAATGGCGTATTTTGTCGGTAGCCAGGGCCAGTTCGATGATCCTGTCATCGCTGGAATCGGGCTCCGCTTCGATATTATCCCTGACCTTACCATTTACCTGTATGACGATCGGAATGCTCTTCGTCTTGATCTTTTCCTCATCATAGTCAGGCCACTTCGCAGCGAAGATACTTTCGCGGTTGCCGATCCTGTGCCAGAGCTCCTCGGTCATATGTGGGGCAAACGGGGCCAATAATAATAACACGGCGGAACGAGCATCCAGTAACACATCTCGATTCTGTGCCTCTGGTCTGACATTCTGGAAATAGAGATAGATCTCATTCACCATCTCCATGATCCGGCTGATGGCAGTATTGAAATGGAAACGATCAAGGTCCTGAGACACCATCTTGATGGTATAGTGCCTGGCACGTTCGATTTTTTCGCTTTCTGTCGTCTCCGTCCCCGTTGGCGGGTTCTCTTCGATAATTTCGACCATACGCCACACCCGATTGAGAAAACGGGAGATCCCGACAATCCCCTCATCGCTCCAGTCGCCACCATCAGCATAGTTCCCCATGAACATCATGTACATGCGAAACGTATCGGAACCGTAATCGTCGATAAACTTGTCCGGACTGACCACATTGCCGCGTGATTTTGACATCTTATTACCTTCGCGCGTAATTGTGCCCTGGTGAAACAGCCTCTTAAACGGTTCATAGAAATCCACCATACCCAGATCGTGCAGCACCTTGATAAAAAATCGTGCGTACAGCAGATGCATCACCGCGTGTTCCGCACCGCCGATATATTGATCCACGGGCAGCCATTTGTTGACGATCTCCTTGTTAAACGCCGCATCGCCCAGGCGAGGATTGGGATATCGCAGAAAGTACCATGATGAACAGACAAACGTATCCATGGTATCGACCTCCCTGGTGGCGGCTTGACCACATTGGGGGCACGTTGTGTGGACAAAATCCGGATTCGTGAGCAGGGGTGATTCGCCCTTGCCCTTAAATTCAACCTCATCAGGCAGCAGAACCGGTAAATCAGCTTCTGGCACCGGGACCACACCGCATGAAGGGCAATAGACGATCGGAATCGGTGCACCCCAGTATCGTTGTCGGGAGATCAACCAATCGCGCAGTTTATAATTCACCCTGGCTTCGCCCAGATCGTTGGCACGCAGATAATCGATAACCTCCGTAATCCCGCGTTTCGATTCCAGTCCGTTAAACTGACCCGAATTGATCATGATGCCTGTTTCGATAAATGCGCTCTCCAGTTTAGCCGATGGCGTGCCATCAGGACTGATCACTTCACGTATGGGAAGATTGAATTTACATGCGAACTCAAAATCACGTTCATCGTGAGCCGGAACGGCCATAACACAACCAGTACCGTAGGATAACAGCACGTAATCCGCAATCCAGATAGGCACTTTCTCCTGATTGAGAGGATTGATTGCATAGGCGCCGATGAATACTCCGGTCTTCTCCCGCTCGGTCGATGTGCGATCGATATCGGACGCCATCCTGGACCGGCTCACATACTGATCCACCTGTTCTCTCTGACCCCCTGTCGTCAACCTATCGACTAATTCATGTTCAGGCGCCAACACCATGTAAGTCACCCCGAACAAGGTATCGGGACGCGTCGTAAACACCTCGATGACTTCATCGGAATCAGCAACACGAAATTTGATCTGCGCACCCTCGCTCTTGCCGATCCAGTTCTTCTGCATGGTGATCGTCTTTTCCGGCCAGTCGATCCGGTCATGACCCTCGAGCAATTTCTCGGCGTAATCCGTTATCTTAAAGAACCACTGTTCCAGGTCTTTTTTCGTGACCAGGGACTCGCATCGTTCGCATTGGCCATTGACGACCTGTTCATTAGCCAGCACAGTTTTGCAGTTGGGACACCAGTTGACCGGCGCTTTCTTTCGATAGGCCAGGCCATGTTTGTAGAGTAAGAGAAAAAACCACTGCGTCCATCGGTAATATTCGCTGGAACTCGTATTAATTTCCTTGGAAAAATCATACATCGCTCCGATCGCCTTTAATTGCTGCCTGAATTTCTCTATGTTCTTCTGAGTGCTAATCTTGGGGTGAACACCGACTTTAATAGCGTAATTTTCTGCTGGCAATCCGAACGCATCGTAACCTATCGGTTCGAAGACATTGTAACCCTGCATCCGTTTATATCGCGCAAATGTATCCGCCGGGCCAAAATTGTACCAATGCCCGATATGTAATCTGTCACCCGACGGATAAGGAAACATGACCAGACAATAAAATTTTTCACGCGGATCGTCGAGATCGACACGATACAGCTTTTGTTCTTCCCATATTTTTTGCCACTTTGCCTCTATTTCTGAAAATGGATATGTGCTCATAGTAAAACCTCTGAATATAAATTAGACATCATCTCATGTTATGTAAAGTGTAGTGTTCGATTTCGGGACTATCTCTGAGGAGTGCCGGATATATGGATTACTCCTGGCTATTGAGATAGCCCGCAAGTAGGCCGAGATTGTATCCGTTACGACTGCCTAAGATGCAGTCGTCGAATAAAAAAAGAGGATTCATGGGTATGTTACACGCTATCTGATTCATCTGAAAATCCATTATAAAATAGTTATAAAATATACGCAAAATTAGATTATATGTCAAGCAAAATTAAAATCGCTGCCCTATTCTTTCGGATAATTTTCAGATTTTTAAAAAAATATTTGTATCCTTTTTGTCGAATAGCTATATTAGGAACAAACGCATGGAGGTGAGTAATGAAATGGTTAAAATTAGCGTTCATCATGATCATCGTCTTCACGTCGATCACTTTAGATGAAACATATGCCCAACGGGTTCAACCCGAGGAAGTGGGATTGTCGGCGGACCGATTAGAAACAGTGCATTCTCTGATCGGTGAAGCGATTGCAAACCAGGAATTCCCGGGTGCCGTGCTGCTGGTGGCAAAAGATGGTAAAGTCGTTCTGCGTCGTGCTTATGGCGATGCACAATTGATCCCTGCGAAAGCACCCATGAAGACCGATATGATATTTGATCTGGCTTCGATTACCAAACCAGTTGCGACAGCCACATCGGCCATGATCCTGGTCGAACAAGGTAAGCTCAGGCTAATGGATGAGGTGAGGAAATATGTGCCTGAATTCTCAACATTCGTTCATTCCGACAGTTCAAGAGGGCAGAACGCACGGTTATGGCATCTGCTGACGCATACGTCGGGTCTGCCACCCTACACCAACGCATCCGAGGTTGCCAGGAAATATGGTACCCCCTGCCCCATCGATTCGCTGGTGAAACATATCGCCCGTCTTCCTAAATCTGCTGAGCCGGGGAAAGATTTTGACTACAGCTGCCTTGGATTCATTACCCTGGCGTACATTATCAAGCAGGTCAGCGGTCAGTCGATCGCAGAGTTCTCAAGTGAAATGATCTTCAAACCGTTAAATATGACGTCTACATTTTATACTCCGCAAAAGGAGTTTCTCGAGAGATGTGTCCCTACAGAGCTTGTTGACGGGGTGCCGTTGATCGGGGTAGTCCATGATCCTCTGGCACGTCTCATCAGCGGTGTATCGGGTAACGCTGGTCTCTTTTCCACGGCGGATGATCTATTCATCTTCGCCCAGATGTTGTTAAATCGAGGAGTAAGTCAGGATGGCGTTAGTATCTTAAGTCCGCTAACGGTGGACCGCATGACTGAGGTTCATCCGGCAGTTGAATTCTCCGGCAGAGGATTGGGATGGGATTTGAACTCCGCCTATGCGACGAACGGGGGCGATCTGTTCGGTGATCGATCGTATGGCCATACCGGTTACACCGGCACATCGATCTGGATCGACCCGGAGACGAAAACGATCGTCATATTCCTGACGAATCGAGTTCATCCTGATGATAAGGGATCTGTCGTATCGATCAGAAGCAAAGTAGCGAATATAATTGCAAGTTCCATAAAAAAATAATAAACTTTTCGTAATTTTATTCGTTATATATAGAGTACGATGTAAATCGATAATATCTGATATCTCATCAATGTCGCCTGATTTACACACATTAACGATATAAATCCGTCGGCTGATGAGATAAAGAACAATGTGAGGGAGGACGAACGATCATCTAAAACCAGGAGATATTTTTATTGACAATGACATAACAATTTAGTATATAATTATATTGAAAAAGAGGAGACATGTTAGCAAAGGTACAGAGTGCTGCTGTTCTCGGAATCGATGCCTTTATTGTGGACGTGGAAGCTCATATGGAAAGACAGTTACCTTCTTTTTCAACGGTTGGTCTGCCTGATAGTGCGGTCAGGGAATCCAGAGAGCGTGTGAACGCAGCAATAAAAAACTCAGATCTGCCATTTCCGCAGAAGCGGATCACGATCAATCTGGCGCCAGCGGATATCAAGAAGGAAGGATCGGCGTTCGATCTTCCCATTGCCATCAGTATTTTAACGGCGTCGAACATTCTAAAGCATGAAGAGGTCAGCAAATACTTATTTCTAGGTGAGCTCTCGTTGGACGGCGCATTGAGACCGATCAGAGGAGCTTTATCCATCGCTGTGGAGGCTGGCAAATACGATTACCGAGGCATTATTTTACCGATCGAAAACGCCAGGGAAGCCGCGATGGCTCAGGGAGTAAATGTCTATGGTGTTTCCAGTCTTCGTGAGACCATCTCGTTCCTTAAACAAAAAGATACCATAGAACCGTTTCACGTTGATCTGGACACGGTGTTCTCTGAAAACCGGCATTGCGATGTAGATTTTCAGGATGTAAAGGGCCAGGAGCACGTAAAACGGGCATTAGAGGTCGCTGCCGCAGGAGGCCATAATATCATCATGATCGGTCCCCCGGGATCGGGGAAGACCATGTTAGCCAAGCGTTTATCGACCATACTGCCCGATCTGACGCTTAGAGAGGCACTGGAGACGACCAAGATTCACTCAGTCGCCGGATTGATGGAAGCAGATATGGCATTAGTAGCGACGAGGCCGTTTCGGTCGCCGCATCATACGATCTCGGATGCGGGTCTCATCGGGGGCGGCCAGATACCGAAACCAGGAGAAGTATCACTGGCCAATCACGGTGTTTTATTTCTCGATGAACTTCCGGAATTCAAAAAAAACGTGCTCGAAGTATTAAGGCAACCGCTCGAAGACGGGAAAGTGACGATCAGCCGTGCCATGCTTTCATTGACCTATCCGGCTCAATTCATGCTGGCTGCCGCCATGAATCCCTGTCCTTGCGGTTACAAAACCGATCTCAATCACAACTGTTCCTGCACACCGTTTCAGATTCAGCGTTATCTGGCAAAAATCAGCGGGCCTCTGTTGGACAGGATCGATATACACATCGAGGTCCCGACCGTCAGGTACAGCGAATTGTCCAGTGATATGCGCGGAGAACCATCACAGCTTATCCGCGAGAGAGTTAAAGCAGCAAGAATGATCCAGATCGATCGTTTTCGCAGCAACGATAACGTATTTTGCAACGCACATATGCAGTCCGATGCGATCAGGACTCACTGCCGACTGGACGCAGCGGGAGAGAATCTGTTGAAAAATGCCATTACACGGATCGGATTGTCTGCCCGAGCTTACGATAGGATTTTAAAGGTAAGCAGAACCATCGCCGATCTGGACAACTCACCTGTCATCAGACCAGAACATGTGAGCGAAGCCATTCAATATAGAAGTCTGGACAGAAATAATTTTTTTGAATAGGTATGAGATGCATTTTATCATCGAAGATCCCACATTAATCTTTTTTTTAGTATTTTTATTAGGACTATTCATCCTGACACAGATTTATCTTATTGCGAAGATCAAGGTCATCATGGAGAGGCTATCGGATATTTTTATGAAAACCGAAAAATTCATCAAAAATAGCCATCGTCCCTCTTCGTCGTCGACTCAGGATGAGTCGCGATGCTGTCAAAATTGTATGTATCGTCGCATTTACTTTCATTCGGATTCTGAGCCTCACTTGTATATAAGATGCAACTTGAACAATCTGCCGGTAGATCCTGATTTTTGTTGTCCCAATCATGTGTTGGATCCACAAAGCTATGAAATATAAGTCAATAATTAATAAAAAGGAGTATCCATGCAATACCAGACTATCAGAATTAACGAACATGGAGATCAGCTGACAATCGAAATCCTCGAAAAACGAATTTACCTCACCGTTACCGATATCTTTGCCGAAGAGATCAATGAGGTCCTAAAAAAGAATTTTTCAGACGTTGTGATCGACATGCAGCACGTGAGCGTGATGAATAGTTCAGGGATCGGTGTTTTAATTAAGATGAGGGATGAGATCACCAAGAGTGGCCGGAGTATCTCTTTGAAGAACCTACAACCGCTGATGAGCGATATTTTCAGCCGTATGCGGCTCGATACTCTGTTTGACATTCAGGGGTAAACAGATCACAACTCAATTAAGCTCGAACATTCGGCAGCGAAGCAAGCCAAGCCATCGTCTCCTGAGAAAACAGCTCAGACGTATATTCATAAAAAAATCCCTGCTCCTAGACTGGGATTATAAAGAACCGTGCTCTGACACGGTGGGTACCAGCCCGAACGCTTTTTACTTCCCCTGAATTAGCCGAAGCTAATGAGGCATGTAATACACATCCAGAACGAAGTTCCCTATTTTTAGGTGTTGGCTCTTTATAATGTATCCAATCCAAGTTCAGCAGGGATTACGTTATTAATTAACTAAAAATAAACTTAAAAGTCAAGTGAAAATTTTACTAATATTTTCCTTGAACCGTGTGTAAAATCATGTTCAGGTCGAGGCATCCTCCCCTGATTAGTCACCAGCTCGCCTATACTCTGACAATATGGCACGAAATATTCTTTTAAGTTGAATTTCATTATATTTTACAGTATATTAACTTATAGTTGATCGATCAATCGTATGAACTGTTCGATTGCTGGATTATAAACTGCGTTCCTATCTTAAAATAAAAAATTCATTACAAGGTTTAAACCTAACTTATGAGCATTCCATGAAAAAGTATATTATCATCTATCTCATTGTTTTATTGATACAGTCATCGTTATCTGTCGCAGAGTCATCGGCTGCAGCACCGGTCGTTGATCTAATAAAGATCGAGAGCGGAACGATTAATCCTGTTTCGGCGGAATACATCATCGACGCCATCGATAACGCAGAAAAGAACGGATCGCAATGCCTGATTATACAATTGGACACACCAGGAGGATTGTTATCGTCGACACAGAAGATTGTGCAAGAGATGATGGCATCGGAGATACCGATTGTAGTCTATGTTTATCCGAGCGGTGCAGGTGCGGTATCGGCGGGGGTATCGATCACCATTGCTGCCAATTTTGCGGTTATGGCTCCCGGCACTAGCATCGGAGCTGCTCACCCTGTGACAGGGAGCAAGACAGATTCGGCCGATATTGGCATCCAAAAGGCCACTCAATGGTGGGCATCGTTCAACAGATCGATCGCCGATAAACGCGGCAGGAACTCGCAATGGGTGGAAGACGCGGTGATAAACAGCGTCTCAATCACCGAAACCGAAGCTGTTCAAAAAAACGTGATCGATTTCATCTGTCCCGACTACGATAGCCTTCTCATTTTATTAGACGGACAGGAAGCGAAACTCGATTCCGGCACCGTCGTGCTGAACACGAAGGAAGCGACGATCACCACCCACGAGATGAGCATACGAGGCAAAATATTGGACATTATCTCAAATCCGTCGATTGCCTACATCCTGTTCACACTGGGACTGTTAGGAATCTACTTTGAACTATCAAATCCCGGTGCTATTTTGCCCGGGGTGTTAGGTGGTATCTTCCTGATTCTGGCATTCTTCGCCATGCAGCAACTACCGGTGAACGTTGCCGGCATCTTACTCATAATCTTTGCGACTATTTTATTTATTTTGGAAGTTAAAATTACAAGTTACGGAATTCTTACGATTGGAGGGATCGTTTCGATGTTTCTCGGATCATTAATGCTATTCAAAAACACACCCAGCATCGATGCCAGTTTACCCATCAGTCTGATCCTTGGAGCCACGATTACCACAGCCCTATTTTTCATATTTGCCATCGGTATGGCCTTGAAAGCTCAGACGAAAAAGGTGACGACAGGAAAAGAGGGCATCGTTGGGGAGATTGGTATTGCTAGCACTAAAATCAACCCAAACGGCAAGGTGAAGGTGCACGGTGAGTATTGGAATGCTCACAGTGATGAAGTAATTAAGAAGGGGGAACATGTCGTAGTAGAAAAAATCGACAGACTTCTTCTGTATGTAAAAAAATCATAATTTACACATTTTATAATTTAGCCACTTTCTTTCTAAGGAGGAATGATTATGTCATCATTTTTTTTTCCCGTAATTATCATCGTTTTCTTTATCCTGGCAAGCGCGATCAAAGTATTAAAAGAGTATGAACGAGGTGTTATCTTCCGCCTCGGTCGATTAGTGGGTGCAAAGGGACCAGGACTCATCATTCTTATCCCGATAATTGACCGTATGGTGAAAGTCAGCTTACGAACGATTACGATGGATGTTCCCCCGCAGGATGTCATCACCAAAGACAATGTCTCGGTCAAGGTAAATGCCGTATTATACTTCAGGGTGCTCGAACCAGACAAGGCAGTCGTTGAAGTTGAAGATTATCTCTTCGCTACATCGCAGTTAGCGCAAACGACATTGAGAAGCGTTTTAGGACAGGCGGAGTTGGATGAGTTATTATCGGATCGCGATAAGATCAATGATGAATTACAAACGATCATCGATCATAATACCGATCCCTGGGGAATCAAGGTCTCGCTGGTGGAAGTAAAACACGTTGACCTACCTCAGGAGATGCAGCGCGCCATGGCCAAGCAGGCCGAGGCAGAGCGAGAGCGAAGAGCGAAAGTTATTCATGCACAAGGTGAATTCGAAGCCTCTCAGAAATTAAAAGAAGCCGCTGAAGTCATCGAACACCATCCTACAGCAATACAATTAAGATATTTACAAACCCTGACAGACATCGCGTCTGAGAATAATTCCACTACGATTTTCCCCATTCCTATCGATCTGTTTAGCAGTTTCACGGATAAGATAAAGGGGAAATAATTTTATTAGTTCAACGCATTAAATCTGAACAGAGAACACTTTAAGGAGCAGTCCTATCATGATTTTCATACGACTGCTCTCTCTATAATATGCGGCACTACGATCATGGACAACTTAACTTCCAATAAGATCTCACTGATATCGTATTCTGATGTCTGTTTTCCGAAATTCAGACCGACATATACTAAAATTCGTGTCGAACAATTTTTATGATTAAATGTTACGATACCAATTCATTATGACGTCCAAGAATGATAAAATATTACTGATCAATCCATGGATATACGATTTTGCGGCTTATGATTTTTGGATCAAACCGCTCGGTTTACTATCTATCGGAGGCGTTCTGGCGAATTATGGGTATGAAATCGAGTTAATCGACTGTCTCGATCGATTTCACATGGTATACGGAGAAAAGTACAGTCGCCATCAATTGAACAAGAAGAACGGGACCGGGAAGTTCAGGCGGCAACCCGTGGACAAACCCGTATTCCTGGCGAATATTCCTCGAACTTACGCGCGATACGGAATGCCGATCGACCTGTTTAGAACCTTAATCGATTCGATTGCGATCCCTGACGTCATCCTGGTCACCTCTGCCATGTCATATTGGTATTTAGGCCCCTTCAAAGCGATCGAGCTGCTGAAGGAGAAATTTCCGGGTGTTCCCGTTATCCTGGGAGGAATCTATGCCACGCTTTTCCCTGAACATGCCAGGGAATACTCTGGTGCCGATTTCGTGATCGAGGGTGCTGGTGAGAGGAAGGCGCTGACGAAAGTCGCAGAACTTACCGGTAGATCAATCGATATGTCAAGTTTCCCCATCCAATGGGCACGACTCCCCTTGCCCGACTTTCAGCATTATCCCAATCTTGCATCAGTCGCCCTGATGACATCGAAGGGATGTCCTTATAACTGTAGTTTTTGTGCGAGTCGTGCCATCTCCGGAGATTTTGAGCAGCGACCGGCTGAGCACATCATCGAGCAGATCGACTCTTATGCGCGTTCCCGGCATGTGACTCATTTCGCATTTTTTGACGATGCGCTGTTGATCGATGCCGATAATCATTTGCTGCCAATTTTAGAAGCGGTTCGTGACAGGCAGCTTAAAGTTCAGTTCCACACGCCCAACGGCATTCATGCTAAGGAGATCACGGCGGAAATCGCCAGATTGATGCACGCCACTGACTTCAAGACAATCCGCCTGAGTTACGAATCATCCGATAAAGGGAGGCAGCGGGAGATGAGTTACAAAGTCACTGATGAATCCCTGGCTGTTGCACTGGACCATCTGGAAACAGCCGGTTACAACAGAAAAGATATCGATGTCTACGTCATTATGGGATTACCGGATCAGGATATCGCTGAAGTCGTTCGCAGCATGCTGTTTGTGACATCGCTCGGTGCCAAGGTCAGGCTCACCTCTTTCTCCCCCATCCCGGGTACTCGCGACTGGGAGAGGTCGATAATCCAATGCGGATTTCCTGCCGACGCCGATCCAATACTTACCAACAATTCAATCTTCCCGTTGCATCTTTTCGATGGAAAACAGCATAACTTTCAACAAATTCGCTATTTATCGAAAGTACTGAACTATTCACTGGATCAGAACATCAATTTATTTGATCATTCTGATCTGGCGAACCTGATAAAAAAAATACTCTTAACTAAATTTAATGCTTGACAAATTATTACAAATTTGTTAATATATAGATATTTAATAAATAGGTATAATTACACTAAGGTGTGTAAATTTATGCTTACAGTTATGAACTATTTTGCACACTATAAGACCGCAGAATTATACACCATTTCATTTTTAGATTTTTCAGATTTATATAATTTATATATTTACAATATGTTATAAATTAAGTTCCTCAGCACAGTAACAGATGTGTTAATGTGGCATATTCTTTGTGAGTAACGAAGACTTAAGATCAACGATACATTAACTCTAAAAGGAGGTGATGTCGTTTGAGGGTTCCTGGATTTACAACCGTTTTGATTTTCTAATTCACAATCGTTATGTAAGGAGGAAAATTTATGAAAAATCGCATTTTAATCAGCTCAATGATCCTGGTATTTGTGCTCGTGCTGGCTGGAATAGCAGACGCAGCCGTGACAGGTAAAATTACCGGAAAGGTCATCGACGCAGAAACCAAAGAACCTTTGCCAGGTGCAAACGTAACCATCGAAGGAACGTTTTATGGATCTGCAACCAATGTCGATGGGGAATACATCATTCTCAACGTCCCCCCCGGAAATTATACGCTTAGAGCACAATTTATCGGTTATCGATCCGTTATCGTTCGTGAAGTACTCGTTATCGTTGACTTGACAACGGAAACCAATTTCGAATTACCATCAGAAGCGTTAGCCATGAGTTCGATCACCGTTGTGGCAGATCGACCGTTGGTACAAAAAAATGCTACCAATGAAGTTCATGTAATGACGTCAGATGAAATCGAAAACATGCCGATGCGTAATTACGCTGCTGTGGTAGCCACCAATTCAGGTGTCGTGACCGCGAGGAACGATTTACACGTACGCGGTGGTCGTCGTGACGAAGTGGCTTACTATGTGGACGGCGTCTACTCAAACGACTTAAGAACAGGACGCCGGATCGGTGAAATCCCGATCAATTCAGTCGAACAGATCAATTATCAAGCCGGTGGATTTAACGCTGAATATGGTTTTGCAAACTCCGGTGTGGTCATCACCTCATCCAAGTCGGGTCAAAACTACCTCCAGATTTCAGGTGAAGTTGCCACCGATGAATTCCTCAGCAAGGAAGAAAAATATCTGGATACTTATTCCTATGGGTACAATATATATAATTTAGCGCTCAGCGGCCCAATCATTCCCAATAAATTGAAATTCTTCGTAGCTGGTGAGTATAATTTCTTCAGGGATCGTAATCCCAGCAGTTCCACCTATCCGACACTGGCTAAGGATTTCACACAAGCTGAGATCGATTACACTGAAGCTCAGTTAATCGCCTTAGGCATACCTGAATCTGATTGGTTGCTTCCAATCAAAAATATGTCCGGTCCCTTGCCAACGAATGAACTGCTACGCTGGAACTTCAACGGAAATATTCTACTCGATCTCAAATCGTTTAAACTGAAGATCGGTGGCAACGGTACATTTGATGAATATGACCGCTATACCAATTCGTATGCATTAAATAAGTTATCTCATACGCCTCATGATGTACAAAATAATTATTCAGTATACGGAAAGATTACCCACGCATTGACGCCGTCTACATATTACGAAGCAACCGGGTACTTCACCGAATATTTTTTCGAGGATTATGATCCGTATTTCGAACGAAATATGAACGATTACGGTGACGGAACCGATTATAATGGTAACGGCATCTATGCACCGTACATCAGTCAAAACGGTACGAATCCACAATCCAAGATCCGTCTCGGTAGTGGTGTATTTGCACCGCTAAGCACTTACGACGATTACACCCTCGATCGTTCCAACGTGCTGGGTGCTAAATTAGACGTAACGCATCAAATCGGACTCGTCCATGAAATACGAACAGGCGCTGAGTTGCGCTACAACACGATCCGACGTTATAACGTCGTTCGTCCGGTTCAATTAGCCGGTATCTATTCGAATGATCCGACATTCGATCAGCGATTAGCACAGCGTGCCGCCTACACAGACAATTTCGGATATCCTTCATACTTTGAAGATGGTATCGTCGATCCAAACGAGACGCTGGATGAAGGTTGGGACAGAGCGAAGCATCCGATCATCGCAGCATATTATTTACAGGATAAAATCGAATTATCAGACCTCGTATTGAATCTTGGTTTGCGATGGGATTATATCGATGCAAATGATTGGAGACTCAAAGATCCATACGATATTAAAATCAAGAATGGTTTCCTGGACTATGACCAGTTGGAGAAGACCGAGGGTCATTCGACCATCAGCCCCCGTGTGGGTATTTCGTTCCCGGTGACCGACAAGACCGTGTTCCATGCACAATGGGGTAAATTTACTCAACAACCCGAGTTGCAATATCTGTATACCGGTTGGGACGTGATCGGTGGTCAGCTGGCACAGGGTAATCAGGTCACTGTCGGAAATCCCGATTTAAAACCAGTAAAGACGACGTCCTATGAAGTTGGTTTCGGCCAGCAATTAGGTTTAAACGCTTCATTTAATGTCACAGCGTACTATAAAGAAATTCGGGATCTTCTGGTATTGAAAAACAGAATTAATGCAGTCCCGAGAGTATATGCTCAGTATCAGAACGGTGACTATGGTACGGTTAAAGGTCTGTCATTCAATTTCAGACTGAGACGTATTGAACGAGTTAGTGCCAATGTCAATTATTCATTGCAATGGGCAAAAGGCACTGGTTCAACGGCAGGTGCTGCATTCTATATTACATGGATCGGAAATGAATACTATCCGACCTTTGTTTTCCCATTGGATTATGATCAAAGACACACGCTGTCAGCTAACGTCGATTTCCGAACCAATCCGGACGATGGTCCCATGATTGCCGGAATGTATCCCTTCGGGAATCTTGGATTCAACCTGTTAGCGACAGCCGGAAGCGGTTTCCCCTACACCCCGAAACGAGTCGGTGATACCGTGTTTGCCGCACGATTCTCGACGGCGTTCCCGGTCGCGGCGACCAACTCGGCATACACTAACTGGACATATAATTTCGACATGAGAGTCGACAAGACGATCAACATCGGAAAGATGGACTTCAACCTGTACCTATGGGTTATCAATCTACTTGGTACACAAAATCCGTTCCAGAGACGTTCTGACCGTGGTCAGGATTACGCCGATGGTGGTGCCGGTGTGTATGAAGCAACGGGTCGCGTTGACGATAATGGCTGGTTAGACACTGTTGAAGGTCAACAATGGGTATTGGACAATGGTGGCGAAAATGCCGCAGCAATGTACCGTGCATTAATCAACAATCCCAGAAACTGGGAAGAGCCGCGTCAAATTCGCTTAGGATTACGATTCAATATCACCCCATAAGGCAGTTATCTGGTGTTATCTGCCAGTTTGTTTTGGAGTGAAATCTATGTCAATTCAATGAAGGAGATAAAATATGTCTAAAATAACCAAAGTTTTTATCGGTTTTGCAGCTATTGTCCTGATACTGGCCCTGATCGCCAATACACCGATAGATGCAAAATCTAAATATAAAACAAACGCAACCGGTTTGGCGAAACCAGCCGAATTATCCGCCGAACAGTTCGATGGTAACACAATTGCCTGCTGGATGGAAAATACCGGTTTAATCGTTTCCCAAAATGTTACCGGAAGTTCAGGCATGGAATGGCCCAAAGGTAGCAATAAGACAATCGACTACGCTTCCGGTTTGTGGTTATTTGGTAAGACCCCGAGCGGAGAAATCAGATCAGCCTCATCAGAATACGCAACGGAATTTCAACCGGGTCAAATATTGGCCAGCGGAGCGCTATCTAATCCCGATGATCCAAAATATCGAATCTATAAAATAAACAGCGATGGAACCGGGGATTGGGATGTTTGGCCATTCGACCAGGGAGCTCCATCAGTCAAAGATAAAACGGGTAAAGACAGCCTGGATACCGAAGGAAAGAAAATTCCACAACTCATCGGTGATCAGACATTGTTCTGGGTCATGAATGACGGTAACCTGGCGAACCATGGTAATTTTATGCAGACCAATGTCATGAACCTTGAACAACAGGTCCTCATCTTTGGTTACAATACGGCTAACCCGTTGGGAAACATCATGTTCATTAAATGGAACGTTGTCAATAAATCCAGCATAGACTATGACTCAGTATACGTCGCCGTTTGGGATGATCCTGACCTCGGTGATGCATCCGACGATTTGGTCGGTTGCGATATCGAATTAGGCATGGGATTTTGTTACAACGGCGGACCCGTGGATGCCACCTACGGTACCACACCGCCTGCGCTGGGATTCGACTTCTTCCAGGGACCAGAGGTAGATGGTGAATATCTTCCCATGACATCGTTTATTTACTACTGGAACGGTGCACCCGATCCGTTCGGCGATCCCGAAGATGCCCAACAAGGCTATAATTTCATGAAGGGCCTTCGAAGTGATGGTACCCCATATACTGATCCTGATGGCAACAACTCAAGATTCGTCTTCAACGGCGATCCGGTAACCCAGTCGGGCTGGCTTGATTCTAAGCCGGATGACCGACGTTTCTTGATGTCATCCGGACCGTTCCAACTAAAAGCCGGGGATACTCAGGAAATCGTTGGTGCTAAGATTATCGCTCCGGGTACGGATAACCTGGCGGCGGTGAATGCTCTGAGATTCTTCGATTCGTTTGCACAGACCGCATTCGACAACAATTTCGATCTACCCGTTCCACCCGCTCCCGTGCTCGAAGGTGTTGGTCTCGACGGAGAGGTGGTGCTTAAATGGCAGGATGCGGGTAAAAGATATCAGACCATCGAAGGTTACGACTTCAAGGGATATAAATTTGAAGGATACAATGTTTACCAGGGTGAATCCGTGACAGGACCCTGGAAGCTTATCAAGACCATCGATCTTGTCAATGAATTTGGTATCGTCTTCGATAATACCTATGATGCCGGTACCGGAATGGTACTGGAAAAACCGGTGACATTCGGTTCCAATACAGGTATGTCGAGAGAATACCGTGTATCGAGTGATGCGATCGCAGGATTACCATTTTATAATTACAAAACATACTATTTTGCGGTTACTTCTTATGCTATCAACCCAGACATCTCACCGAAAGTCGTGGAAAGTGGTCAGATCGCATTAGCCGTAAATCCGAGTGCTCCTGCTCTTGGCCAGGAATTGCATTATGAATACGCCGAGTTAGTGGAAGTCAATCACGTATCCGGTTCGAGTGACGCAAAGGTCGTGCCGGTTGTCGTTGACCCCACCAGGACGATCGATGCAATTTATGAAGTCGTTTTCGGACGTCAAGAATCCGCTTCCAAGGTAGATGAATACTGGCATCTGCTGCGTAATGGTAATAGAGCGATCTCTTTTAACAGGAATTTTTCCGGAGACGAGGATTATCCTATCGTCGATGGTATCAAATGGAGGGTCAGCGGAAGTTTCGCCGAACCTTTAGATTTTTCGAAATTCATCGTAACACCCGAAGGCAACGCTGACAACTATGATATCGATAGTTACTTTGTAAATCATTGGTCTGAGTTCTCTGCTGCTGCATGGGATGTGTATGGCCTGGGTCATACCGATGTAGAGACGTTACAAAGAGACTTCGAATTTCGATTCACCGGAGTCATGAGCGATGACGGACTCTCGGTGGTATCCGGAGGTCAATTAGCAACGTTTGAAGGTGCACGACAATATGATATAGCCACCCATCCTCTTAATCCCAATCCAGGCGTGGCAGAACCATTCCTGGTTCGAATTCCGTTTGAGGTCTGGGATGTCGAGGATCCTGATAATCCAAGACAGGTTAACTACTCGATTTACGACCGCGGACAGGCCGATCCCACGGCTGCCGATTTTACTGTATTCGATCTGGACGGTCGTATGTATACATGTACCTTCTCCTCCGATTACGATGAACAAATTCACATGCCTGGTGAAGATCCGACCGCTACATGGAACCTGGTTACCTGGGAGGTCTCATGGTCACCCGGTGATGTGGTGAAATTTGTCTACGACAATCCGATTGTTGCCGGAACCGACGTGTTCAAAGTTACACCCATCGGTTTCACGAAAAATAGCAAAGCAGTAGCTCGTGGTAATATCGATAAAATTAATGCAGTTCCGAATCCTTACTTTAGCTGGAACCCGGCTGAAAGAACACCTACAACCCGAATTATGCGAATCACTAATTTACCGCCATCTGGTGCCACGATCCGTATTTTCGATCTGGCGGGTAATTTGGTGACTGTCATTGATGACGCAGTAAGATCAAATCAAGGAACCTTGAACTCATCATTTGCTGAATGGAATCTGAGGAACTCCTCCGATGTCCCGGTAGCGAGCGGAATGTATATCGCTCATATCGAAGTACCCGGCGTCGGTGAAAAGACCTTGAAATTAGCAGTTATCAATAGAGATGAACGATTACTTTACTTCTAATCGTAATTTTACTTGCATAGGGTTGTAAATAATTATTATGAAAGGAATTAATCATGAGATATAAATCATTTATCATCTTTACTCTGGTTTGTGCGCTGCTGTTTGTCAGCATACAAGCCGAGGCAAGCACGGGTAAACGCATCGGAACTGCAGGCGCATCCGAACTGCTCATTCCCGTAGGCGCGCGGGCAACTGCTCTTGGTGGTGCTAATTTAGCCAACGTAGCCGGTGTCGAAGCCATCTACTGGAATCCGGCAGGTATCGTTGGTTCAGAACAACGAGCAGAAGCCATGTTCTCTCACACCGAATGGCTGGCCGATGTCGATATCAACTATTTCGCGGCAACTTTCTCCCTCGGTACTGTCGGTGCAGTCGGTGTCAGCATAAACAATGTCGGCTTCGGTGATATCATTGAAACGACAATCGAAAATCCTGAGGGTACCGGTTCTGTATTCTCCCCCAATTATCTGACAGTCGGTTTCAGCTATAGCCGAAAAATGACGGACAGAATTCATTTCGGATTGACCGGAAAAATGATTTCTGAAAAGATCATGAGCGTCTCCGCCAGCGGTTTCGGATTCGATTTCGGATTACAATACGTGAATCCCGCCGCCGGCATTAAATTAGGCGTCGCATTAACCAATTTCGGAACCGAAATGAAATTTGACGGTTCTGATCTGGAGACTCGTGTTCAATTACCAGGAACCGAAACCGGATCGACAATCTCCTCGGTGGCAATACCCGCTGCTAAATTCGATCTTCCGTCGCAGTTGAAAATTGGTGTCGCCTATGACCTGGTTAAAGCCGAACAGAATCTGCTATCGTTAGTCGGCAGTTTCGTCAATAACAGTTACGCCTTCGATCAATATACCCTCGGAGCTGAGTATTCGTTTAATCAGATGTTTTTCGTTCGAGGCGCCTATACCACTGCCTACCGCGAAGGATTAGATGAAGTCAATGACTCATTCACCAGCAGCTCGCAAGATTACATTTTCGGACCGAGCTTCGGTGCAGGCTTCAAACTCCCGGTTGGCGGTAATATGTCTCTATCCCTCGATTATGCCTATAGAACGACTAAATTTTTGAATGATAATCAGTGGTTAAGCTTAATCGTCGGTTTCTAAGTAACTTGTGTTTATTTATGATAAAGGGTTGATCCACTCCATTGGATCAACCCTTATCTTTTTCTGGGAGATTAAAAAATGAAGTCTAATTACTTGTTCCTTGTCGCGATTCTGAGCCTGCTTATCATTTTGGGCTCTGCTGATTCAGCTCACTCTGATCAATTAGACCTCGATATCGATTGGGCGATGTTTCGATATGATGACACGCATGTGATGCTCGAAATATATTACGCTTTCCTCCAGGATGATATCCGCTACCAATTCGCGAACGATAGCTATATCGGCACAACGTTTGGTGAATTGCGCATTTATCAGGATGAACATTTCCTTGAACAATATTCATGGAAAAATCAAAATATCGTACCTGACTCACTGCAGTTAAAGAACCTAAAACTGATCATCGACCGAGTAGCATTTAAATTAGCATCCGGTGAGTACGAATGCGAATTTACTCTTCAGGATGTAAACGATTCCACCAATTTTCAAAAGGTGAAATGGCCTTTGAACATCCCCCCAATGAACCAGTCGACACCGTATATCAGCGACATCGAAATCGCCTCTTCGATTACGCAGGTAAGTCAGGCGACGGACTCTCCGTTCTATAAAAATACACTCAACGTGGTTCCGAATCCAACCCTTATTTTCAGCAGCGAATTACCGATGCTGTTCTTCTACATGGAAGCCTATCATCTGGACAAGGCTGGACTTACGGATGGTTATTCGCTAACTTACTCGATCAGGAACTCAGATGGAGAGGTACTCGAATCACCGCGTCCCCGACGTTTTGCTAAACGCGACATATTGAATCCAAGCATAGAATTCGGCATGATGAACGTCGGACGGCTTAAATCCGGGGCTTATCGATTAGATGTAAGTTTATTGAAACCCGATGAAAGCATAATCGACGAAAAATCCAAGAAGTTTTATATCTATCAACGCGATGAAGAGTTGATTACCGCCGCCAACGATACAGTCGCTCAAAGCTCAACCGGTATTTTCGCGTCAATGGATTCTTTGACTATTGTGAATGAATACAATATCGCAAACTATTTGATGACGGATGAATTTCGCGTTATCTGGAACTCACTCGATACGGTTGAAGGACGTAAACGATTTTTATTTCAATTCTGGAACATGCGTGATCCAAATCCTGACACCCCTACGAACGAATTCCGAGATGAATATTACAAACGAGTCGATTACGCCAATCGACATTACAGGGCGTTCACTAAAGAAGGCTGGTCTACAGATCGCGGAAGAGTCTATATCATCTACGGACCGCCATCCGATATCGAGCGCCATCCCAATGAACCCAATCTCTATCCTTATGAAATATGGGAATACGATCACCTGCAATCCGGTGTCATCTTCGTGTTCGGCGATTTCGAAGGATATAAAAATTACAGATTGTTGCACTCGAATCTGGATGGTGAAATTAAAGACTACTACTACATTGAGTCTCTGCGGAAAGGCTATTAATCAATGCATCAGGCTATGATCGATCCTTCATGAGCCGTTAGTAACGAATGTAGGAGAATATCATGAATAGAATAGCCTGCTTTTTAAGTATATATCTTATCAATGCTCTGGTATCGCCATTTTTATACTCACAGACCTCAAGTTTCGATTTAAACAGCGCAGAAGCTGATTTTATCTTGTTCGGTCATGATGAAAATAAATACCTGGGAGAGACACTCGCCACGGGTGACATCAATGGCGATGGTTACGATGATATCTTCATTGCGGCAACTCAATCCCACATCGACACGGCAAATTATGGTACGGTATACATATTTCTCGGACCGATAGAACCTCATAGCAAGATCGATTTAATCGAAGATTGTGCTTCGATTACGATCAGTGGTAAGTATCAAAACGGATTATTCGGCTCGGACATCGAAGTAGAAGACCTCAATTCCGATGGTTACGATGATATGATCATCGGAGAACCCAGGGCGAATCCGATGGACAGGACGGATGCCGGTGTGGTACATCTGCTTTACGGTCGATGTGGTTTCGACTCGGTCATCAACCTGGGTCAAGATGCTGCTGATGTCACCTTCACCGGTGCACGACCGGGTGATCACCTGGGTACGGCCATCGCTTCGGGTGACGTCGATGATGATGGCAGAATCGATTTAATTTTTGGTGCCGACGGACTCGATTCCGGGCAAAATCCGACCTGTGGAGGGGCATACATCGTTAAAAATACCAATGAATGGGACACATATTCGGATATCGATTTAAAAGGCGACTTTAGCGGACATCTCATCTACGGCAAAGAGCCTAATGATCTCTGCGGCAGAGCTATCGCATGTGGTGATATCGATAATGATGGAATTTTCGACATCATCATCGGAGCACATAAAGCCGACAGTCCATTACCCAATTTGAAGGTCGATGCAGGTGAGGTCTATATATTCTTCGGAGCTGCCAATTTCCCTCATGTGATCGATATGTCGTCACATGAACCTGATATCACACTAATCGGCACCGAAAAACAAGGCTGGTTTGGTTACTCTCTGCTGGCTGATGATATTGATCGTGATGGATTCACTGATCTGTTTATCGGAGCACCCCAGGAAAATTATCTCGAAAGAATCGATGCCGGTTCAATTTATTTACTAAGCGGTAGATTACTATTTGCTGCTCCGAGGACCGTTCTCATTGATGATTTCGAACAACGGATAAAATTCGTCGGACATATGCATAGCGCAAACATCGGTTGGTCACTCGATACTGCAGTATATGAAAATAATGGAACAGTTGCTATCGCAATCGGTTGCCCTCAAGCAGCTCCCTTCGACAGAATTTATGCCGGAGCTGGTTTCATCATTTACAATAATGTTGGGGACAATCAATTGATCGATCTGAATCATGTTGATCATGCATGTACGATTTACGGTCAGGACAAAGCAGGTTTTCTGGGAAGACAAATCTCCTTATGCAATCTGGGTAGAGACTCCCTCCCCGATCTGATTATCACTGCTCCTGAATTCTCTGGCAAAGGCATCGTCTATGCGATTTTCAATAGCACCCTTACGATGGTAATTAACACCTTAGAAGACGATGAACGGGTCAAAGACTTTAAATTATCACAAAATTATCCGAATCCATTTTTACGGACGATTCCCCATGCAAAGAACACGACTGACATCTGCCTTCAATTGAACAGACCCTCTGAAGTTTCTATAAAAATCGTTAATATTATGGGTCAACATGTAAGCACAATCATGGACCGTGCGAATCTGTACCCTGGCTTGCATAATATTTCTTGGAACGGTTATCGAGATGATATGCAGCCAGCAACTACAGGAATTTACTTCTTTCAATTTCAACTCGAGCAAGAAATCTTGACCAGGAAATTGCTCCTGATCGAATAAAGTGAAGCCAGTCATTGATTCCGGAGCAATGAAGATAATAACCGGTTTCTTGGCTTGTGGTCAAAGCATTGTAAATTTTCTTAAAATCTAAAAAAATGACTTGATTTATATCGATTATTTCTGTTATCTTGAGAGTGTCAGATTGCACCTGGTAAGCCAATTAACATCTTTTCGGATATATGAACCGTAACAGAATAAAAAAATCCAGATCGAAGATCCCGAAGCTACTCCTAAAGATCGAGAAAATGGCACAAAACTGGGAGGATGCCCAGAACACAGACACCTACCTGTTCCTGAAGAATCCGAAAAAAGCGATATGGGCAAATCTCTCGATCGGTATTTCCCGCGGTGTCGGTTTCGTTCTCGGTGTCTCCATTATCGGTGTGTTAGTAATCACCATCATCGGCTGGTTATTAGCTCGCTTCGTCACCATTCCGATCATCGGTGAGTACATCGCCATCATCGTGAAGAGCGTACAGGAGTATCTTGGTAAATAGTAAATATCTGTAATTCATGAAATTGTTCATTGTGTTTGCTCAATAATCGTAAAATCGCAACGAGAAATAAGCAGGAGTTGTACAGATTATGATCTATAAGATTCTGGTTATCAATCCAGGTTCTACCTCCACCAAAGTTGCCTTATTCGAAAATAGCTCAGTCAAGTTCAGCGAGAACTTAATCCATCACTCTTCTATAATCAGCTCATATCATGCCTTGTGGGATCAATTTTCATTCCGTTTGGAAGCAATCACCGAATTTATCAACCAGCATAGCATCGATTTAAACGGCCTATCTGCGATCGTAGGACGAGGGGGATTACTCAAACCTGTCAACGGGGGGACTTATAAAATAAACTCGAAAATGATCGCAGACGCAAAGGGTGGGTTACGTGGCCATCATGCGTCCAACCTGGGCTGCGCATTGGCATATGAATTAGCGGCAAAGAGCGGGGTGGAAGCATTTATCGTTGATCCCGTCTCTACCGATGAATTTGAACCCCTGGCTCGATATTCAGGCCATCCATTGATAGAACGGAGTAGTTTATCGCATACGTTGAGCATTCATGCCGTGGGTCGACAAGCTGCGCGGGAATTGCATTGTGATTACCTGAGCTCCAACTTTATCATCGCCCATCTCGGAGGAGGGATATCGATCTGCCCTCTGAAGCAAGGGCGGATCATTGATGTTAATGACGCATCGAGCTCCGGCCCTTTTTCCCCCGAAAGAACGGGCGAACTGCCGCTGCAGGCTTTTATTAAACTCTGCTTTTCGGGCGAGTATACAGAGAAACAGATGAAACAACTCGTCATGGGCGGAGGCGGATTGCTCGCTTACCTTGGGACAGCCGATGCGATGGACGTGGAGCAACGCATTACTGACGGCGATGAGCATGCCAGGAATGTTTATCAGGCGATGGCCTATCAGATCGCCAAAGAAATCGGTGCGATGTCCACCGTGTTGAAGGGTGATGTTAAAGCCATCGTCATCAGTGGCGGACTCGCGAAATCCGCCATGCTCGTCGAATGGATAGGAGACAGAGTAAAATTTATCGCGCCTGTACTGGTCATCATCGGAGATCATGAACTGGAGGCCATGGCCGACGGTGCCTTAAGAGTACTGAACGGTGAAGAGATAGCCAAAGAGTATTAACAATCAATTACCCTGATCCTGTCTTTGATCTGGATTGCGACCTGACGGATAAAGAAACAGCGTCGCCTTCAGTGTCGACATCGTTAAGTCGTTGTCATTTATATCTTTGAGATTATGAATATAAACGTTATTTCGAGAAGACAATCAATTCATATCGTTTAAAAATCAATGCACAGGGACGCCTGGATATAATTGGTTTCTCTGATGGTAAATAGATCAAACAATGTTTCACCAGATCATCTAATCGGTCGTAAATAAAACAAAAGGAATTTTCTATGAGCAAAGCCATGTTATCCGGTAATGAAGCGATTGCCAGAGGATTTTACGAGGCCGGAGGTAAATTTGCAGCGGCATACCCTGGCACTCCGAGCACCGAAATATTGGAGAATATCAGCAACTATGAAGAGATCACGGCACAATGGGCGCCTAACGAAAAAGTAGCTCTGGAAGTCGCAGCAGGTGCTGCACTCGGCGGCGTACGCAGCATAGCGGCCATGAAACATGTGGGTTTAAACGTCGCTGCCGATCCGTTCTTCAGTCTATCATATCAAGGCGTGAACGCTGGCATCATCATCGTATCGGCTGACGATCCTTCCATGCACTCTTCTCAGAACGAGCAGGATAACAGATGGTTTGCCAGGGCTGCAAAAGTCGCTATGCTCGAGCCATCCGATAGTCAGGAGGCGAAGGATTTCGTGATGTTGGGACTGAAACTCAGTGAGGATTTTGATACACCGGTATTGCTGAGGACCACGACCCGCGTCAATCATTCAAAATCCATCGTAAATCTTAGGCCAAGGGTTGAAATCGCCCCCAAAAAGTACGTCAAAAACATGGCCAAGAATGTGCTGCTACCGATGAACGCACGGAAAAAGCATGTGCTGGTCGAAGAAAGATTAATTAGACTAGCGGAATATGGGTACGATTGCGCTTTCAACCGCATCGAATGGGGCGATAATTCGCTTGGAATTATCTGCAGCGGTATTTCGTATCAATACGCAAAGGAAATTTTTCCAAACGCGTCATTTTTGAAACTGGGACTGACGAATCCTTTACCGTTTAAATTGATCACTCAATTTTCCGGGAGAGTCGAGAAACTGTATGTGATCGAGGAGCTCGATCCGTTCCTCGAGGAACAGATCTCCGCCAGAGGCATCAAAGTCCAGGGCAAGGAAAAATTACCCATGATGGGAGAATATAATCCCGACGTGATCGCCTCAGCATTTGCGATCGGTTCAAAGCCTCAGCAAGGGCGAAACATCGCTGTAAACATACCATCGCGTCCCCCTGTACTCTGTCCGGGTTGTTCGCACCGGGGAATTTTCTATGTCATGAAGAAACTTCGCTTAACCGTAACAGGCGATATCGGTTGTTATACGCTCGCCGCTATCCCTCCGTTGGAGATGATGGATACGTGCCTGTGCATGGGAGCCAGCGTGGGTTATGCACACGGGATCGAAAAGGCTACAGGTGATGAATTAAAAGGCAAGCTGATTGGAGTGATCGGGGACTCCACCTTCCTGCACTCAGGGATAACCGGCTTAATCGACCTGGTATACAATCAGGCCGTAACTAAAATCTGTATTCTCGACAATCATATCACCGCGATGACTGGTCATCAGGAGCATCCGGGGACAGGCCTGACGCTGCGCAGGGAAGCAACAAATAAGGTCGATTTAGCAGAAATCTGTCATGCCGCCGGTGTACGACGAGTCGTGCGTGTCGATCCCTATAACCTCGATGAGACGATCGCCGTTTTCAAAAATGAGTTAGCCGTAGATGAACCTTCTGTGATCATCGCCGATGCTCCCTGTATCATTCGTGCCCGAAAACGATTCAGCGAACCGTATTATGTCGATGCGAATACCTGCATCAAATGCGGTATGTGTCATCGAGTCGGTTGCCCGGCCATTGAAAAAGATGAAAATGGTAAGACGCGGATCAATCCGTTATTTTGCATCGGCTGTGACATCTGTCGCCAGGTTTGTAAGCCAGGTGCGATTCGTAAGCCGGATAAATAGCAGATATCATATCGATCACACAGTAATTCATAATCACAACAAGTGCAATTGAAAAGGAAATTCAATGGATACAACTCGACAAAAATCACAAAAAGATGTGTGGAACATTCTCTTATGCGGTGTTGGCGGACAGGGTGTGTTAGTAGCCAGCGACATTCTGATCGATGTCGCCATGCAGACCGGTTTCGACGTAAAAAAGAGTGAAATACATGGCATGGCTCAACGCGGAGGAAGTGTCGTCAGTCAGGTAAGATTTGGTCAAAAGATTTACTCTCCGATAATTCATCAGGGCGAAGCAGATGTCATCCTGTCATTCGAAAAGATAGAGGCGCTGCGTTATCTGGATATCTTAAAAAATGACGGTATCATCATCTACAACGACCAGCAGATAACACCACTGTCCGTTTATTTTACGGACATCTCCTACCCGGAGAACGTAAAAGAACTATATGAACAGAGGAGCGCTCACCTTGTACAGTTAGATGCGATAGCTATTGCGGAGGAGATCGGCAATCCTAAGGTAATCAATTCTGTGATGTTAGGGGCTCTGTCCAATTACCTGGATTTCGACCCACAAATTTGGTTAGACGTCATTACGAAACGCGTGCCCCCTAAAACGACTGAGATCAATAAAATAGCGTTTTATGCCGGGCGAAAAGAATAAAGGGGAATTCAGATGATACACAATTTCGATGAACTACTAGGCACAGCGATCGAAATATCCCAGAAGAGATCGGCACCGATACGCATCGCTGTAGCTGCAGGAGAAGATGAAGCTGCCTTATCCGCGTTAGTAGAAGCCAAGCGCCTCGGTCTCGCGGAAGGTCTCCTCATTGGGAAGAAAGATCAAATTCAAAAATCGATCGAAAAAAACGACTATGCTGAAGCGCATCACTTCGAGATTATCGATATCGCTGATGAAAACGAGATATGTGAACGAACGATCGAAGCCATACACTTTAAAGAAGCAGATATCATTTTAAAGGGCAGGGTGAAATCAGCCTTGCTATTGAAAGCAGCCTTTAACTCCCAGAAAGGTTTACGAACCGATCGTATCATCAGCGATACGTTCGTGTTCGAATATCCACAACGAAACGGCGCCAACAAGTTACTGATGATCACCGATGGTGGTTTCAATCTGGCTCCTGACCTGCAACAGAAGATACAGATCCTGGAGAACGCGGTCGCGGTAGCCCATTCGCTCGGGAACGAAAATCCCAACGTCGCCGTTCTTTCGGCTGCGGAGACAGTCAATCCCAATCTTCAATCCACCGTGGATGCGGCCATTATTTCAAAAATGAACGACAGAGGGCAGATCAAGGGGTGCACCGTGGATGGACCACTCGCTCTGGACAATGCTATTTCCGAAGAAGCGGCAAAAGTCAAGGGTATACATTCACCTATCGCCGGCAACGCAGATATTCTACTATTTCCTACGATCGAGGCCGCCAACATATCTGCGAAAGCCATTACTTATTTTGCTAATGTAAGACTGGCTCATGCGACGATAGGAGCAAAGGCACCTATCTTGATACCCTCCAGAAACGACACGCCCGAATCTAAGTTATTGACAATCGCATTGAATATTATTTTAATCAATACCAGAGGACAAAAATGAAAATTGCAGTCGCCGCAGATCACGCAGGTTTTGAATTCAAGAGAATCTTGATCGACTTCCTTCAAGAAAATGGTCATATTGTTCGGGATTTCGGTTGCGAAAGCTCCGTGTCTTGTGATTATCCGGATTACGCACAACCTGCAGCGCGAAGCGTCGCATCCGGAGAAAATGACCGCGGCATCCTCATCTGTTCGAACGGCATCGGAATGTGCATGGTCGCCAACAGAATTCCGGGAGTCATCGCCGCACTCGTATACAATTTAAGGACGGCTGAGACAACGCGCAAACATCACGACTCCAATGTTCTTTGCCTCGGGGCAAAAGAATTTGAACCTCATGAACTGCTCGCCATGGTCGATGTCTGGCTGAGAACCGATTTTGAGGGTGGTAGGCACGAGAGACGGATTAATAAAGTCAGAAAGATTAATGAGTAACTTCACTGAACTTTATCTCGCTTGATGCATACAACATGAAATTGGATATATTATCTTATCATTGAGACTGTTAATGAAACCGAAACCCGAAGCCATACTATTTGATCTGGATAATACGTTGATCCTATTCGACGAAAACGATTTTTTCCGCAAGTACACCAGTGCACTAACGTCTTTCTTTGCCGATATGATAGAACCGACGTTGTTTGTGAAGCGATTATTAGATTCTACGCAACAAATGGTCTATAACAATGGCTTGACGTTAAACATCGATTTCTTCATGAATTCATTTACCGATGGACTCGACCTCGACACCGCTGTACTGCTCGAACGATTCGATCAGTTCTATATGGAGAAGTTCAACCAATTGAGCAGCGTGGCGAAGCCGATCGATCATGCGAGTGATGTCGTCACCGATCTTGCCCGAAAAGGTTATCGGCTCGTTATTGCTTCGAATCCTTTACTACCGCTCGAAGCGCAGTGGATGAGAATGAAATGGGCAGGTGTAGCGGATATCGACTACGATCTGGTTACCGGAATCGATAACAGCTCATTCTGTAAACCCAGAATTGAATATTATCATGAGATCTGTCGCAAGATAAATCTCCCGCCTGCAACCTGTCTCATGGTCGGCAATGATCCCTATAACGATATCATCGCATCGACAATCGGAATGAGCACTTATCTGACCACAGACAGCGAACACATGTCCATCGAATTGAGTCGCGAATTAGCGGCGCATATGGAACTCCAGTTTCCTGTGCCTGACGG
>JAFGOE010000028.1 GCA_016926625.1 Candidatus Zhuqueibacterota bacterium | reverse complement strand
GGATATCTGCACCGCCTGGGCGGAGGAAGGCGGAGAACCTCTGGTGACGTTAGTGGCATGGAAAGGGAGGATCGTGTTCCACGAGGCCTTCGGTCATACTGCCAGCGGAGAGGCCATGACCATCGATACACCGACCTGGATGGCGTCGATTACAAAATTATTGACCGGTGTCCTTGTCATGCAGTTCGTGGATCAGGGATTACTGAATCTGGACGAGCCGATCGAACGTTATCTCCCCGAACTCGGTGCTGTAACCAACACAAAATTGACGATCCGGCACCTGCTGAATCATACCGCAGATTTGGGCTGGCATGGGGAATGGGCTTCGGATTTCAATTCCGCGCTGGAAAATTATCTGGCTCATTGCAGACCCTACTTGAACGTCGGATCGGTCTTCGAATATAATCGGGGTGGCTACGCCGTCACGGGTAAGATTTTAGAACGACTGACCGGTAAAGCCGTTCCGTATCTGTTCGATGAATACCTGCTTCAGCCGTTGGCGATGGACCATACATTTGTCGATAATACGTATGGCGGTATGGTCTCCACGTGCATGGACCTGGCGTATCTGGGGCAGATGCTTCTCAATGGTGGTGTCTATGGTGAGTATAGGTTCTTTTCGGAAGATACATATCGACAGATGTTACCAGTAAAACTACCCGGGATAGATAAATCATGGGGTGCTGGGACGGCTCCTCTGGGCGAAGATGGATTGAGCGACGAGGCGTTTGGTCATGAAGCAGCCTCGGGCGCTATTTTACGCATCGATCCGAAATACGATTTGATCGTCGTCTCCGCTCGTGATCGCACCGGACGTAATTACGAACGTTTTAAGTCGCGATTGATCGAGGCTTGTATCACTCCGCTGAAAAACTAATCTTACAAGCAAAAGGATTAAAAATGCGCAGCCGTCTTCAAAATTCAAGCATCGTCGTGTTTCATTTGTTGATCGTCTTCATAGCGAGCACCTGCACTATGGTTTGCTTCACCTCTGCGAATGCCCAGGAGATTTTTCAGGTGAGCCAAATCGGTAATTTTGGTAAGAATCTGGTGCAGCAGGAATTTTATGATACGGGCACCTTGAATTATCTCTTGTTTATGCCTGAGGATACATCCGCTGTCATTGATGACAAATACCCGTTGCTGATATCGTTACACGGCATCGGCGACCGCGGCAATAATTTACAGCTATTGAAACGAGACGGTATGCCGAAAATTCTCGATGGGTATCGCAGCTTCCCGTTTATCGTCGTCTCGCCGCAATGCCCGGAATCAACCGAGTGGTATTACGACCGCACCGATCAACTGACCATCGCCCTGATCCATGATATTATAGACAGATATCCAGTGGATCCAAACCGTGTCTATGCAACCGGGTACAGCATGGGAGGTATCGGGACGTACGATCTGGCGATTCGCTATCCTGAGACCTTCGCTGCCGTACTTCCTATCGCTGCACGGGCCGAGACCTATTGGGATATCTGCGATATGAAGGAGGTGCCGACCTGGGCGTTCCACGGCAGTCTGGACGATCTCGTTCCGTTACACAAGGGTCAATTCATTTACAGCGTTTTGAAAAATTGCGGCTGTAATATCAATCTGACGATTTATGGTGGAGTCTATCATAATTCGTGGACGCAGACGTACGACAATCCGGCAGTATACGAATGGCTCCTCAAGCATGGAAAAGTGAAGACATTTGCTGTATGTACCTCAGATGCTATGATTTTTTACGGCGCAGGTAAACAGCTCAACATCGCCGATCTCGCCAGCCTGTCTACAAGCTCCCGCAGGATCGCCAGTCTGTCATTATCGGAAGAGATTTTCAGCCTGTTGCCTTTCAGTATCGACGATCATCGTTATCTTGCCGCAGGAGGCGAACAGCACCTCTACTTCATCGATGTGCATGATCCTTATTCGCCTCGCATCGTTTCGACTATCGTTTCCCCGGAGCCCTGCGCCGGGCTCGCGATGATCGACGGCTATCTCTATGCAGCCCTGGGTGATAGTGGTATTAAAATTTATGATGCAAACGAAATCAGTCATCCAAATATCGTCACTGCATTGGATACGCTGATAAATTGTGAAAGTGTGATTATCGATTCAACTTTTGCTTACATCGCCTGCGGAACGGAGAGCCATATCCTCGATGTCTCCAACCCCGTTGCACCGGTATATGTCAGCGAAATTCAGGGATTCGGAGGATATCATCAGTTCATTAATATCAATAAGCAACATGCGTTTATATGCGATCCGGAACAGGGACTGCAGATAATCGATATCAGCGATCCATACCGTCCAGCCGATGTGAAGCTTATGGAAACCGGAGACCAGACTTTCCACATCCTGTTTCGGGATAATCTCGCATTTGTGTCGAACGGGTATGCGGGAATGCGCATCATCGATATGTCCGATGTAAACGAGCCGGGCGAAGTTTATTTATTCGATACCGCCGGACAGGCGATGCAAGCGTGTTTCGGCGACCAGTTAGGTGAGAAGAATACGCTGTTCGTGGCTGATCTGACAGCAGGCATCTGTGCCATCGATATCAGTAGCCCCACCGACATCGACGAGATCGGGGGGATAGCCGTACAGCCTCCCTCAAACATGTCGTACGGATCAGCCTTCGATGTCTATATCACGGACGACCGCGCCTATATTGCTTACGCAGGGGATGGTTTGCGCATCGTCGATATTCATAATCCTGAAAAACCAGGATTATTGAGCACATGTCAAACCTCTGGTAATGTAAGGGACGTCGTCGTCAGCGGGAATTATGCCTATGTCGCAGAACTGCGGGCAGGTGTCCGGGTACTCGATGTCAGCGACGTGTTGCATCCCGTATCGGTGGGCTTTCTGCCGGTCGAGAAAATACAGGAGCTGACGCTGTCAGGCGAACGCCTTTTCATTGCAGGTGGTGACAGCGGAGTGATGATATACACCATCGAAGATCCTGCCATGCCTGTAAAAATTGGCACTATTTCATCATACGACGCTTCATCGGTTGCCGTTGATGGAGACATACTCGGCATTTCTGTGTATGAAAAAATTTATTTCTTGAACATCGCCGATCTGTCGCAGCCTATAAACGTCAGTGAAACAGATCAGCTATCCAGGGGCAATGAAGGATTTGTTCTGCAGGATGGATATGCTTACGTGCCGGATGGTGATTCGCTGCGGATCTTTGATACGACATCACCTGTTAAGGCAGTGCAAAAGGGGGTAGTATTTACGGGTGGTTATGGATATGAAGTCGCCGTTGTGGGTCGATATGCCTGCATCGCTGCAGATCGTTACGGTCTGAGGATTGTCGATATCGCAGACGTGAGTCAGCCCCAGGTCGTGGGCTATTACGACGACGTGCAACTGGCGCGCGGTATTGCAGCCGATGGTCAATATATCTATGTCGCTGAAAAAGAACAGGGTCTGACGATTTACCGGAACGAACTATGGACTCCGATCGAGATAGATGAATTGTGCGATCGTCCCATTCAGTTCACACTGCATCCAAATTATCCGAATCCGTTCAATCCGCAGACGACGATTTTGTATGAGCTGCATGAGGCAGCGCATGTCAAATTGGAAATTTACAATATGCTGGGTCAGCGTCTGATCACGTTGGTGGATTCTTACCAATTGGCTGGTAGGCATCAGGTGAAATGGAATGCGGAGACGATGTCTAGCGGCGTTTATTTTTATCGATTCAGGGCCGGCGGGATAATGGTGATCCGTAAAATGCTATTGCTCAGATAAGGAGATTTTTCCTAACAAAAGATTGGGGCTGTATCAAAAGTTAACTTGCAGTGACGAATTTATTCGTCAAATGCCACATATTGTATAGAATGAATATAACTGCTACTACCACTTTTGTTAAAACTCATATAATATGCTTTATGATACAGCCCATGAATATAAATTGAAAGAGCGATAAATTAGTCATGATGTGCGTACTTCAGAATAAAATGACAGGGCGGGGTTAACGTGAATCGGCATAAAGGCAGCGGTCAATTGATATTCCTACTACCTGTATTGATACCGGTCGTCATGTTTTCCATCCTTCCGCTGTTGAGAGGAATTTATCTGGGTTTTACGGATTATCAGTTGGGAGGCGGAATAAAATTTAATGGGATTGATAATTACATTCAGATGCTGCACGATCAATATTTCTGGCGCTCCTTTCGCGTTGGATTTATTTGGACGATCACGGTAACCGCAGGGCAGATCGTGCTGGGCATGGTTCTCGCCTTGTTGTTGAACACACGAATCCGTCTCATTTCTATTTACAGCGTGTTGATGCTGGTTCCATGGGCGATGCCGCCCGTGGTACGAGGAATCATATGGCGGCATATGTATGATCCGGACGCCGGTGCTCTGAACATGGTCCTCATGAGTGCCAACATACTCGATAAGCCGATCAACTGGCTGGCGAGTTTCGAGTACGCCATTCCGGCCGTCATTATCGCCGGTATCTGGGGGGAGATCCCAAAGGCCGCTCTTTTCCTGCTGGCTGGCCTGAAATCCATCCCAGACGATCTATACGAAGCATCGCGCATCGATGGTGCAGGTATCTGGAACGAGTTCTATCACATTACACTGCCTTTACTCAAACCGGTATTGGCGGCCATCATCTCGCTGTCGTTCATGTGGAATTTCAACACATTCGGATTGGTATGGGTCCTGACGCAGGGGGGACCGGGCGGATTGACACGTTTGCCGATGCTGGCTGCCTATGAAGAGGCGTTCCGCTACGGCTATGTGGGTTACGCTGCAGCAATCGGGAACGTGATGGTAATCATCGTATCGCTGGTGCTGTTTACCTACCTGCGCGTCCAGTATCGAGAGCAGGTGCTGTCATGATTAAAAAAGAAGGGCGTATAACGTTAAACATTAAACTAAAAACTCTGAAGCGAGGTGCTCGCAGCGCCTTTATACACCTCGCTTTGATGATGTTTATGATCTATCTGGTCTTCCCATTGTTGTGGATGGTCTCATTATCGCTCAAACCCACGCCGGAAATCTACTCCGCAGATCCATCGCTTATGCCGCGTACGGTGTCGGGAGAGCATTATCGTTCAGTGCTGCACGAGGAGCGGGTCGTACGAAGCATACTCAACAGTCTGTACGTCGGGATTACATCCGCTGCTCTTGTGGTTCTGGTCGCCTTGCCGGGTGCGTACGCACTGGTGCGATATAAGTCATATGCGAACAATGTGGTTCTGGGCTGGATTCTGACGTCACAGATTTTCCCGGTCATCTTGTTGATGGTACCATTGTATATGATTTTGCGATCACTCAGCCTGACGAACTCGCTATTGGGATTGATATTAGTCTATGTGGTCTGGTCCATGCCGTTTGTGTTGTGGATGCTGCATGGATATATTAAGACAATTCCAATCGAATTAGAAGAAGCAGCGACCATCGACGGAGCTACACGAATTCAGATCGTCTATCGAATTTTGGTTCCGGTGCTTCTACCCGCGATCGGTGCATCGATGTTGTTTGCGTTTATCTCGGCATGGAACGAATTTTTTCTGGCGCTGGTGTTGTTGAAGAGTCCCGACCTGCTGACCATCCCGGTGGAATTGGCGAAGTTCACCGGGATGGAGGGCCAGGCGCGCACCGGTCCTCTGGCAGCGGCGAGCTTCATCGCGACCATCCCTTCGATCGTGCTCTTTGCGGCTATTCAGAAATGGTTTTCGTCAGGACTGGTTGCAGGTGCGGTGAAAAATTAATTGATTATGAACTGGCTATTGAGCTTTTGCGTAAGATTTTAAAATGAAAAATTAGCTGGATATGCTGGATGTAATTCTTATGAGTTAGTAGCGGAAAAATTTACATGAATAATCCGAAAAAAATAGTACAATGAAGCAGTGTCCAATCTAATTTGGGCATTTGGGACGGATATAGATGAATAAAAAAATAATCTGGATTTTACTCGCCATTGCGAGCCTTATCGGCTTATGGAATCTCATTCATGATCAATCACCGAATTCGGATACTGATCAAGACAAGTTACGCTATCTCAGCCTGGCATGGCAGGAGCAATCCATCGCCGCGAATAAGGCGATCGTGGCGGAGTGGAACAGCCAGCATCCGGATATGGAGGTTGAATATATCCAGGGTACATGGAATTCGATACACGATTATCTCATCACGACATTTGAAACAAAGGAGACGCCGGACATATTTCATTATGAGTCGGCCATCATCGTCGATTTTGCGATCCGCGGTTTTCTGGCCGATATGAGGCCGTATATCGGGCAGGAGATGTACTCGGACATACTCGATATCGCCTGGGAATCGGTGACCCGATCTAACGGAGAGATCTGTGGCATTCCGTTTTTAATGGAATCCTTCATCGTACTTTATAACAGAGAAATTTTTGAAAAGAACGGGATCGAGGCGCCATCTTTTGAGAGCCCCTGGACATGGGATGAGATGAGACAAGCTGCACTTGCTCTGACACAGGATACAGATGGTGACGGCTCTGTCGATCAATGGGGTGTGGCGATGGGATTACGCAGTGCGGCGAATATCATCATGAATCATTCCATAAGTTTCGGCGGATCATTTTTTACTAAAGAGAATGATCTTTATACGGTTCGTGTGGGTTCGGCGGAGAGGCCATTACTCAACCTTATCATGGACATGCTCTACGTCGAACGATCCATGGCGCCGTCGAGTATCGGCAAGACAGGTGCAGCGATGCTGCCGGAATTTTTCAGTGGTAAATATGCGATGATGGTCGGCATCGGCTCGTGGGCACGTCAACAGATTGTGGAGAATGCGCCGACAGGCTTTCGATGGGGGGTGATCCCGCCGCTCAAGGCACAATCACAGGACATCGGCATTAACACGCAGACGCTCAGCATTCCCAGCACATCGAAACGAAAAGAACACGCCATGGCTTTCATTTCGTATATGTTGAATCAGGAAAATATGGCACTATTAGCTGCTAGCGATTGGATGATCCCGACGCGGACATCGTGCCTGGCGATGGATGAATTCCGCACGGTCGACGACGGATGGAATATCGTTAACGCTTCGGTCAAGTTTCTTCAGAGTGGATCCTGGCTCGGCGTGCCCGGTTATGTCGAATGGAAGACGAGGGTAGCGAACCCCATCTTCCAGGAACTGTTCGCGGATCGGTTTACAGTCGATGAAGCCGCCGAGCGATTGGAAACCGAGAGCAATATGGTCCTTTCCCGTTATCAACGCGGAGGCGCGAGATGGTAGACGATATGGTACGTCGTGCACGCGGTTCCTTGATAGGACTCGCCATCGGTGATGCCATAGGCAGCCCGACGGAGGGGAAGACGATAACTCAGATACGAGAACGCTGGGGCCGTGTTACCGATTTTTTATCACCAGACCAGAGTGGCACAGACGATACCGAGTATGCTCTGTTCAGCGCCTCGCTGCTGTCTAAACATGGCAGGGAACTTACTTCGAAAATCGTGGCGGAACGCTGGAGACGGGACATTATCTCCAGGGATAATCGCTATAAAGGAGCCGGATTCAGCGAGATGATGACGATTGCCAATCTGAACGCTGGTCTCGAACCGCCGTTGAGTGGCATGCACCTGCACTCCTGGAGCGATGGACTGGCGATGCGTGCCGCGCCATATGGTATCGCCGCGTGCGGCGATCCTACTTTAGCAGCATCACTTACCGAGATCGATGGCAGTGTCAGTCATGCTGGTGAAGGAATCTACAGCGGTCAGGCTGTGGCTGCTGCCGTGGCCATGTCCATGACCGGCGCCGGAGTCGATGAATGGGTAAACGCTGCTCTTGCTGTCATCCCCAGGGATTGCTGGACCAGCCGCGCGATCCTCAGCGCCGCGGAGATCGCTCGAAAGAGTGAAGATGTCTGGAGCGCTCTCGAACCGTTGTATAATCACCTGGCGTGCCATTACTATTATTGGTCGGACGTGGCTCCGGAAGCGGTGAGTCTGGCGTTCGGTATTCTGATCGCGGCGAGAGGGGAGTATGTCGACTCAGTTTTAGGAGCGATCAACATTGGCCGCGATACCGATACCATAGCAGCAATCGCCGGGGCGATTACAGGAGCAAGTGTTGGGATCGATGCAATTCCTAACGATTGGATCGAACATGTAAAAGAAGCCAAAGGGACGTGTATACATGCTGTCGCCGGTGTGGACATACGATGCGTGGCCGATAGTTTGGCAGAGATGGCAATCAAATGGTCGAAGGATCGATGATGAACGACATCAGAGCAAGGGCGTTCGCTGCTTTTATGGGTTTGGGAATCGGTGACGCCATGAGTTGGCAGGCGATGTATCATCGCAGTCACCTCTTACCTTTTTGGACTCGTCGCATCCGTCGCGAGATAGATGCCGCATCTGAGGAGTCAGACATCATACGACTACCCATGCCGTTCTCGCTAAATCAGCCAGAGAAAATGTTTGCTGTCGGTCCGACCGATGATACCGAGTGGGCCGCATTTACGGCGAAGCAACTACTCGACCAGCAGGGTCATCTGGATAAGGACAAATCTTTGCAGACATGGTTGAAACTCGCAAATTCTGACTTACCGGTACGTGGGAGCATAGGTGTCCAGGCCGGACTCGCAAACCTGCGGCGTGGAAAATTACCGCCGGAATGTGGACATGATAATCCGCACTATTTTGACGACAGCGCCATGTGCCGAGCCGTTCCGATCGGCATCGCATGTATCGGCGAGCCCGAACGAGCGGCAGAACTGGCGAAACTGGATGCCATGATGACAAATGCAGAGGAAGGAGTTTTAGCTGCCCAGATCGTTGCAGTGATCATGAGCCAGGCATGTATCAGCGAGAGTATGGAAGAGATTTTTAGATACGTTCTACACATGACACGGCAAAGTTCATGGCTGGAACGGACGGTGGAAAATGCACTGACCATAGCCGAATCGTCACCATCGATATTCCATGCCTTCCCCGTTCTATGCGACCGAATCATCGACCGTGTGTACAGTTACGCCGATGCCGCTCCGACCACGCTGGCGTTGCTGCTGGTCATATTAAAAAAAACAGGAACAGATTTCGAGAACGCCGTGATTACTGCGGCCTCGTTTGCCAGCGTCGCAGATTCCCTGACCCCGCTTGTCGGCGCAGTCGCCGCGGCGTTGATGGAACGTCAATTCGATTACTCAAATTGGCTTGAGAGCCTACGAAATTTAAAAGGGATTTGCATACCAGAGCTGGAAGGGGAGAATTTCATTACAATCGCAAAGGATCTGGCGAATTTAGCAGCAGAAAAAGCATCGGCAAAATAAACAGAAAGATAGAATCAATGATGAAAATTCCTTATCTGCATATCGATTCACTCATCCCATTTGAGCTGCTGCAGCGGTCAGAAGAGGGGATAGATGTCACTATCCTGCGACAACGCTGGGAACGAATTGTATCAGAAAGTGAACGAATCGATGAAACCGAGAAATGGGCTCTATATGACGAATTGACCCGCTTAACCGTACCGAACCATCTGATGATTGATGAGCCGGATGAATTGGCGGAAATTCGATCACGGTGTCCCTCATCAAGCAGGAAGATATCCCGGATCCGGCTTTCACCAGCCGAGATCAGCGATCGTATCGCAGGCGGATGGTTCGGACGCTGTGCCGGTTGTCTGCTCGGTAAACCTGTGGAAAAAATCCCTCGATCAGGTATAAGAGAGATATTGGAATCGAATCATACCTGGCCTCTGACGGATTACATCACGGCCAAGGGCATTCCGGCGGAGGTCATGCAGAAATATACCTGGAATCGACATAGCGGTGTAGAGAGTCTGAGAGAAAATATTACCTGTATGCCTGAGGATGATGATATCAATTACACGCTGCTTAATCTGTACGTTGCGGAGACGTTCGGCTATGAATTTACGACCGAGTATATCGCTGATTCATGGTTGAGTATGCTGCCGGTACTATCGACGTTCACCGCCGAGCGGGTCGCTTACGCGAATTACCTCAATGGAATTCAGCCACCCGCAACGGCGAGCATCAAAAATCCCTATCGCGAATGGATCGGTGCACAGATTCGTGCCGATCCTTGGGGGTGGATCGCACCCGGAGATCCTTATCATGCTGCAGAACTTGCGTGGCGTGACGCTCGACTAAGTCATTGCCGCAACGGAATTTACGCCGAGATGTTCTATGCGGCGGTGATCGCGGCAGCGTTTACGACCGATCATCCTGATGAACTGTTAGCGATCGGCCTCAGCCAAATACCGCAAGGTTCGCGTTTCAGTCACGCCATTCGAGAGACGATATCGATATGCAAAAAAGAGGCAGAATGGGAGGATATCGTCAATCGATTATACGAGCGGTTTGGAACGTATCATTGGGTGCATGCGATCAATAACGGTGCACTGGTTGCTGCGGCACTGTTGAATAGCGCTGGCGACTATGAACGTACCATCTGTCAGGCCGTGATGGCTGGTTGGGATACAGATTGTAATGGTGCCACGGTTGGATCTATTATCGGGACGATTCTGGGCGCAAAGAGGTTGTCAGGCAAATGGATCGCTCCTCTAAATAATCGAATTCGATCCAGTCTCAAGGGATTCGACAACGTTTCGATTGATGAAGTCGTCTATCGAACAGCTAAAATAGCCACAAACAGGGACAAATAAACGATGATAAAACGATCTGAATTTATAAACGACAGAGGACTTTGCTTTGACAAGGCTTATGGTGCACTCATTGGTCTGGCGATCGGTGATTCGTTTGGCGATGCATGCCGCACCACGGAAAATCACATGAACTATGGAATTACAATGGATTTCGGTGAGGGCAACTCATGGAGCACAGATGATACTGAATTCGCTTTGCTTACGGCTCAGTCACTCATCGAATCGAAAGGCAATCTAACAACTGACCATGTGCTCAACATGTGGAGGAGACACGTCATCACGCAGGGCGTTTTAAACCGGGGTGGTGCCAGCGAACGGGAAGCAGCGTCGAATATTAAACACAACATCCTGCCGCCGGATTCGGGAAAATTTAACTCCTATCACATGAGCGATGGTGCCGCGATGCGTGTTACTCCGATCGGGATAATTTGCGCAGGAGATCCTGAGCGCGCGGCGCGACTCGCACAGATCGATGCGCAGATTAGTCACTGGCGCGATGGTATCTGGGGAGCGCAGGCGGTGGCTGTGGCTGTGTCGGTCGCCATGGTCAACGGCTCCATCGAAGAGATCTTCGATGCAGTATTCAAGGTGATTCCCAAAGATTCATGGTTCCATTTTACATTGACAAAGGCTCAGAAGATCGTGGACCAATACGATAGCATACAGAGTGCCTGGATGCCGTTACACGACGAGTTGTGGACAGAATATAAAGCCGCTGTGCCTGAAGCTGTATCACAGGCTCTCGCGGTATTTAAGGCTACCCGGGGCGATTTCCATCATGGCATTATCTATGGCGGTAATTTCGGTCGCGACGCCGATACTATCGCTGCTATCATCGGCGGGATTAGCGGCGCGCTGAATGGCGCCAGCGTTATCCCGACATCGTGGATTGAGAGGACTCGTTATCCATCCGGCACGTGCCTGGAGTTTGCCAAAGGATTGGATATCTTGCGGATTGCGGAACAACTGTCAGAACTGATCAAATAAAATTCAACGGATTTAGCACAGAACTGTGTCTAACAAAGCAAAGTTGGTGAAGCAGAAATTGATCTCACTCTAGATTGTCTAATGGGAGCGGCTGAAGAACTTTTGATTCGTATCTAAGTATTAAAGCACTGTTTAAATATTGTAGAAATTTAAGAGGCTGATGATCTTCTCCGAACAATTTTATGCGGATTGAGTCATCAGCCTGGTCCTTATTATTTGACACTGCATCTGAACAAAAGCTTCTCAGATGTTCTATTTAATCACCACAAACTTGCCAATCTGAATATCCCCTGTCACATCGTCTTCGACCGAGAACATGTAAATTCCGCTGGCGATCGCCTGATCCACATAGGACGTGAGGTTCCAGTCCTCGTAACCACGGTTGGGATTATCATGAACGATCTCCGCGACGAAATCCCCTGCGACGGTGTAAATTTTAATCGTACATTTCTCGGGCAGATTGATAAATTGGATCCGTCTGTCCTGGGGCATCCAACTTCTGCCTGACGGTGGTTTCTCCCAGGGCGGATTGTAATCCCTGTAGTTAACGTCAGACCGGTATGGATTCGGCACCGCGGCAACCTGACCAACCGTCGACGGAGTGGCCGTACCGGGGACCACGGTCACGCTGCTCAAATAGATGCTCGATTCCATCGATTGCCAGGGGATCACTGTGTCAGGTTTCGAAAATGAGGTGACCGCATAATGATATTCCACGTTGTTCAGCAGTCCGATGTCCGTATATTCGTGGAACAGGCCCGTATTTTGTCCGTACTCATTACCTTCCACATCGTATTCGGCTAGCAAGGTCCAGGGACCACTGCGAGTCTGGGTGCTCTTGTAAACTCGATACCCCTCGAACGGTTGAGCCACCGAGTCTAATCGGGACGGGTCCTGGTAAATTTCGGGATTTACTATGGCGGTTGGAGTCCACGCGAGGTGCACCGACTTATTCATCTCTTCAACCTGCAGCGGTGGTGCAGGAGGGGCGGACGGTACCTTAAAATCTTTCAGTTTAAGCGCCGATAATATGTCGGCGTTATGCAAAATGCCCTCTGTACCATCTTTGGAGAAGACGAGAGCAAGCTGGAATTTCAGTGTATCGCCTGCGTTCACGATTCCGGGGAAGAACATGGATAGATAGGAAATCCCGCCATCATACGATTCCTGGTTATTCATGATCGTGCCCGTTTTATAAAAATCGTTATAGTTTTCCTGATCGCTCGATGGTTGAAACCAGATATCGATGTTCCAGAACCATGTCCATACGATATCGTCGGCCGGAATAATGTCTGGTGCAAACATCTGGAATCCAATGTTGCTTACGGATGGTCCGTCGATGCCTTCGGGATTGTCCTCGCATACGATCATGTGATATTCAGGAAAATAAAGCTGGCGATCATCGACGCGCGGATTACGGTCGGCCATGCCAACGACCGTCATATTCTGAAATCCGATCATCATATCCTTGATCTCAAATTTCGTCGGCGTGATGTAATAGGTGTAAAGAACGACATCGTAAAGCGGATAAGTGCCCCATGAATACACCGTCTGGATGATGTCGACATACAACGGGTTGTGCTGCTCCTGATGACCGCCGAAGGGATTCAGAATATTGTAATCGTTATAGCGGCAAACGAAATCCTGGTCCGATACAGCCTTGTAATTCGGCCAGTAGATGTCCATCTCTCCGTTAAATTCACCACCGATGTCGACGGGATCGTCGTTCCTGTCGATGACCCAAATCGTATCCCATGGCGCTTCTGACGGCCAGAATTCGTCCGGCTGATGCATATGCTCCCCATTGCTCAAGCCGATCGTCCCATCCGGTTTGATACCAGCGATGACGATCCCGCATGAGCCAATATGTTCCTCGCCGCTCTCCGGCGGGTATTCGACATCGACCAGGCCAGGGTAATCGGTTCCGTATGAGTATATCCTCGCCCTGTTGAAGATGACCATGCGCACATTCCCCGCGGTCGTCATCTTCCAGTCGTTGGAAACATTCTGCTGTGCGCATAACTTCAGGCACGTCATCTCAATCACTATAAACTGCAGGAACAGGATAATAATTGGCTTTTTTAAGGTAAGTAATCGTATTTTTCTTCTGAATTCCATCACCAAATCTTTTCTCTCTTTATTTGATAACCACAAACTTGCCTATTTGAACATCACCGGAGCTGTTATCTTCGACTGAAAACATGTAGACACCACTGGCGATGGCCTGGCCCACGTGCGATGTCAGATTCCAGTCCTCATAGCCGCGATCTGGATTTTCATGCTGAATTTCGGCGACGAAATCGCCAGCGGCTGTATAGATCTTTATCACACAATCCCCGGGTAAATTGATGAATTGAATGCGACGGTCCTGCGGCATCCAGTTTCTACCCGTAGGCGGCTTCTCCCAGGGGGGATTATAATCGCGGTAGTTCACATCCGCACGATAAGGATTCGGGACGACCGTCACCTCGCCGACCGATTTCGGAGCCGTTGTACCCGGCACTATGCTGACACTGCTTAAATATAAACTGGATTCCATCGAAGGCCAATTCAATACCATATCGGGTTTCGAGAACGAGGTGATCGCGTAAAAATATTCGACGTTATTTAATAGGCCGATATCGAGGTATTCATGAAACAGACCGGTATTTTGGCCGAACTCGTTGTTCGCCACATCATATTCCGCGAGCAGCGTCCACGGTCCGGTACGGCTCAGTGTGCTCTTATAGATGCGGTAACCCTCGAACGGCTGCTCCTCATCGTCCAGCCTTGCATCGTCGCGAAAGATTTCAGGATTAAGCTCAGTCGTCGGCATCCAGGATAATTTGACTGATTTATTCATCTCTTCCACCACCACCGGTGGTGCCGGAGGAGCAGTGGGAATGATAAAGTTGTTGCTCTTCAATCCCGCTAACGTATTGGCGTTTTTCAGTATACCCTCTGTTCCCTCTGTCGATAGAACGATGGCGACTTGAACCTTTACCGTATCACCAACCGCCACGACGCCGGGTAACAACATCGATAAATAACATATCCCGCTGTCAAAGGATTCCTGGTTTCTCATAATCACCCCGGAGGTGTTGATCTCGCTGTAATGCTCTACATCGTTGTCCGGCATGTAATCCGTTCCCACACCCCAGATGTAGGTCCATGTGATCTCTTCGGCAGGCACATCTTCCGGTGGGAAAAGTTGAAAGCCGATATAACTGATCGCATCCCCATCAGGACCGCCCGGCCCGTCCTCGCCCAGAAGCATCTGATATTCGGGTACATAGGACATTCGGTCGTCCGTGCTGGGATTTGATCCTTCTCTGCCGATACTGGGACGGAACTGAAAACCGAAGACGAAACCACGGATGTCGAATTTCGTCGGGATGATGGAGTAGTTGTAAAGAACGACATCATTAAGCGGTGGCGACTGCCAAGAGTACACGATCTGGATTACATCGATGTACAGAGGATTATGCGGCTCATATTGCGGGCCGCCGAACGTCGGATTTAAGATGAAATAGTCGTTATAACGACACACGAAATCCTGGTCAGAAATTGCCCTATAAGCAGGTCTGTATATGTCAGGCGTGTCATCGGATAAGAGTCCGCCGATGTCCACTGGATCTTCACTGCGGTTGACTACCCAGATCGTGTCCCACGGCGACGATGTGGGCCAGAATTCATCAGGCGCTTTCATCATATCTCCCGCGGTTATCCCGATACTCCCATCGGGTTTAATGCCGCCGATCATGATCCCTGTGGCTCCGATATGCTCTTCGCCGCTTCCCGGTGGGTATTCGATGTCGATCAGACCCGGATAATCGGTCTCCCATGTAAATATCCTCCCGCGGTTGTAGATGACCATGTGAATGTTGCCGGCTGTCGTCATCTTCCAGTCGTTTGAGACATTATTATCCTGCGCGAAAAGGGTTCCTGCGCTCAGGATCAGAAATATGGTTACAAAAACCTTTATGTTTGTCACCGCGAATCTCATTGAAGTCCCTTGTCGATTTGTAAACCTATAGCCGATTCTATGCGTGAAAAGCTACAAAAATCAAAACAGAAAGGAGTTAGTCTTAAATTTGCGTTTATTCATTCAAAAACAGCCCGTCTATTTTATATTCCACATGCGAGGTGTCAGGCGCCCAGTCCCAGTACGTACTATCGGAATAGGTAATGCGCGCCACCACCAGGTCGACAGCCTGCGGATTTCCAATGTCTGACAAAGGGACGCCTAAGGCAGCGACGTTGGTATCGCTTTTCATTTCGATGTAGCTTAATTCCGCTTTGCCCTGCCAGTGCAGGGAATCTTCATCCCACTGGTAGAGGCGATTTCCCTCGATGCCCAGGATAACCGCGTACTCGGGCCCGATGTTATTGACCTGATATAAAGGATTGTCTTCACCGAGAAATGATTCAACCGGAGTATCAGGGATTTGTTGCGCGTGATGTCCTGTCGCTGCATTCTGGTCTGTATCCAGGAAAAACGCGCAATTCAAGCCTGATTTTGAGCCAATATTTCGCCAGTCATCAAAGGTTGTCACGCGAAATTCCAGTGAAGACGATGTGCTTCTCACGAATACTTCGTCGATGTTACTGTTCATGGGCTCATCCTTATCCTGAATGAGCGGCCTCCATTGATAATACAGCGGCACGAAGTTAGATATCATTTCATTGTCGCGTGCGTCGAAAGCCTTAGCGAACAGGGTGAATGGCCGACCGGTCTCAATATTCATCGTATTGGGATTCATTAAGGCGTATTCGAAGGGTTCCTGGGTGTCGTCGGCGCTTGTATCATGATGTGCGTTGATGTAAAACTCAACCCGAACCACGCCTTCGTCGTCGCTTGCATCGAGATGTACAGTAATCCCGTTTTCTCCGATAACCGCCTCGTCTGGCGGATAGTTAACCGTTATTTCCGGACGCATGTGATCGAATTCATAGACATCGATCATGCCACATCCCGAAACGAACAGCAGTATGGTAAAAAGTGATAGCGTGATATTCGTCATGTTTCTATTCATCGTTGATCCTGTAATATTGGAATTCTCAAACGAAATTATCTTGTTCAACATCAAGTGATCTAATATTTCAGACTCAATCCAAATCGGTTCACGAAGCCGAACTGACTGTATTCGCTGATGGAGTAGTCGAGCTGGCATTGCACCTTGCTAATTTCCAGGCACACTCCAAATCCGGCCGAATACGTTGCCAGCGCATGATTAAAGCGATAACCACCACGCAGGAACACGTTATGTTTATAATCCCACTCCATACCGGCGTTCAATTTCGTCTCGCCACCGGATGGTTTGATGGCAGCAAAACTGATTTTAAGCTTCTGATCCTCCCGTTCGATGGCGTTCGCGCCCAGCCCAAATGAAAAATTAAGCGGCATGGGATAATCTTTATTCACGTACGTCACGCTGGAACCGAAATTACTGATCGCAAGTCCGAAGCTGAATCCCCGGTAATTTGTATCATATAGTGCGGCGATATCGGCGGTAACGGCATGCTCCTCCATATCTGTAAAGAGCTTCAAATGTAAATAGCTGATTGTGGCACCGAAACTGACGTGATTGGTCAGGAGTCGCGCGTAGCTGATCCCAAATTTTAAGTGAGATACGGAGAAGGTTTCACCCGTGCCATCAGGCTGCAGCGGGGTGCGCACTTTCATCTGATCGGTATAAAAACTGGTGGCTGAGAAACCCAGAAAATCATCCCTTCCGATCTGTCGCGTTAATCCCAGGAAATCAAGATTCATCCCTGCAAACCAGTCGGTATGATTGGCCGTAAACGATGTCCCCTTAATACGCGCCATGGCAGCGGCGTTATAATACACTGCCTCTGCGCCTCTTGTCTCTGAAACGAACGCATCTCCCATGGCTACTCCGCGCGGACTGACTCCGATGTTTAAGAACTGTCCCGTGGAACTACCCGGTCGCTCATAAGCATAAGCGAACATGGGGATGATCATGATGATCAATATAAACTTTTTTTTCATCTGTTTGTCCGGTTAGTCTGTACGATGTATTTATTTTTCATTCATGAACTTACTTTTTTACCAATGGAATTCCAACAGAAAATCGACGTGTCGTCCTTCACCGAATCGACGGGGATCTAAGAACATGAGCATGTCGTAATAGTTATAACCCTGGTTTGTATCCTGGATTCTATCCCCGTAAGTATACGGTTTGCCGGTCCAGATGTTAAAATAGGGTTGATCCGGTGAGCCAACCGTGTACTCGTTTCGTTGAGTGTTTACGACGTATTCATTGAATAAATTATCGATGTCGATTCCAACATTGACTTTGATCGGACCGACTTGAAAGAATTTTTCGATCTTCATATCAGCCCGAAAGTGAAACGGGCCTTCTTGAGAGTTTTCCAGGACCTGTCTCAATGCCGGATCATGCGTTCCGGGGGTGTACGGATTCCCGGAGTAAAATTGCGATTGCAGCGCTACATTCCAGAAATCGGGCAGCTTGAAGCCGAAGATTCTCGGGTGTTTGCCCCTGGGAACTGAGATGTTTCCCCGGAAAATGACCTGATGACGCATGTCCCAGTTTAACCGGTTCTCTTCGATGGGATTGGGGAGGTTGTTCAATGACCTCCGGTAATCATCGAAACTGGACGACGAATATCCGTTCACCCATTGCAGCGTATAGATGATATCGCCGCCAAAATAGTTGGCCGTCTGCTTCTTCAGGTTAAATTCCAGACCGCGAACGCGGGTGTAACCTTTGTTATCGGCTAACTGGATCGGCAGTCCATATTCGCTTCTTAACTGGGTCGAACCGATCTGTCCCGAGATCTCTTTATTATAGTTCTTGATGTCGATCGCCCAGTTTAGTGCAAATTGGTAAGTGAAACCGAATTCGTTCTTCACCGTGGTCACATACTTGAGATGAGGATTTCCGGTAAAGCCGCCGGAATAGGGATCACGGAGGTAATTTTCCATCCCGGGCAGCGTGTTGAAATGCCCGTAGGAAAAATAGAAGACCGTGTTCACAGAAATCGGAAATGACACGCCAAATCGTGGGTCGATCTGATAGATGATATCGTTCCAATCCGCCTTCAATCCTGTCGCTCTTTCCCATTGTGCTTTCCATTCCGGATCGTTCGTGGGCTTACCCGGAATCAACCAGTCGCAGCGAACGCCTGCATTTAAGATCAGCGACTCTAATTCGAACTTGTCGGTGATGTACAGACCGCCTGTCATGGGATTGCCCTCGATAAGCCATCGTTCGCTGCCAAATTCCTTATATGGCCCGGGAGGTGCAGGATACTCACTGGCATCCTGATAGATATATCGTCCGTATTCTGAGAGTCCTGTTCCGCCTGCCGTGATATTCATGTTATACAGTTCCTTGTAATCGAACTGGCCCCCAATTTTGATGAGGTGTTCGGGTAGCACCTG
>JAFGOE010000117.1 GCA_016926625.1 Candidatus Zhuqueibacterota bacterium | reverse complement strand
CTTCCCATGATCTACGTGACCTATTGTCCCTATATTCAAATGCGGCTTCGTCCGCGCAAATTTTTCCTTGGACATCGGTTAACCTCCTCATTAAATTAAATTCTTTCGTTAAACTGACGGATAAAATCCTTCCAACATTTTCGCTGCTTTTTCTTCAGGTATCTGCTCGTGGTGTGAAAACTCCATGCTGTAAATCCCACGACCCTGCGTTATTGATCTCAACTCCGTCGCGTAGCCGAACATCTCGCTTAACGGTACAGTCGAAACAATATGTTGTATCTTTTTATTAGCCTCGATTCGTATGATCCTGGCACGTTTCGAATTCAAATAACTCACTAAATCGCCTAAATACTCTTCCGGCACATCGATATCGACCTTCATGATCGGCTCCAGGATTTTACAATCCGCGTTCCGTGCTGCGTTTCTGAAAGCGATCGTACTCGCGATTTTAAACGCTAACTCCGTTGAATCCTGCTCATCGAACGATCCGTCGACTACTTTAGCCTTGATCCCGATCATCGGATATCCCAGAAGAATCCCTCCCATCATCGCCTCTTTGATACCGTCTTCGATCGGTTTCATGAATTGATGAGGAATCTTATCCGACGATACCCTGTTTATAAATTTGAAATCGTTCACTTCCTCTGCCGGTTCGAGTTCAAGCGTGACGACCGCGTACTGTCTTCCTTTCGAACTCGTCTGCTTGATAAAACTTCCCTCTCCTCTGACTAACCTGGAAACCGTTTCCTTGTAGGCGACCTGCGGTTTGCCCACATTGGCTTTGACATTAAACTCACGCAGCAAACGATCGACTAATATCTCCAGATGTAACTCCCCCATTCCGGAGATGATCATCTGACCTGTCTCCTCGTTGTCCTTCACCTTAAAGGTCGGATCCTCTTCGGCGAGACGCATAAGCGACTCGTTTAATTTATCCTGATCCGCCTTCGTCTTCGGTTCGATGGCGATCGATATCACCGGTTCCGGAAACTTCATGGTTTCCAATATGATCGGATGCTTATCGCTCGACAGGGTGTTACCCGTCCTGGTAATTCGAAATCCGACACCGGCCACAATGTCACCCGCCTTTACCTCCTTCAGATCTTCCCGCCTGTTAGCCGACATCAACAGGATCCTGTTGAGCTTCTCATGCTTCCCCTCGTTGACATTCAAAACACTCTGCCCCACCTGGGCATAACCGGAATAGACCCGGAAGTACGTCAACTTTCCCACATAGGGATCAACCGCGATCTTGAAAGCCAACGCTGAAAACGGTTCATCAACGGATGAGTGTCTGATCTCCTCCTTACCCGTTTTCACGTTGATCCCGCGTATGGGAGGAACATCGAGCGGAGATGGCAGATAATTAACGACCGCGTCGAGAAGTCTCTGGACTCCCTTGTTCTTGAAAGCTGACCCGCATAGCACGGGTATAACCTTTACATTGATGGTCGCTTTCCGAATCGCATCGTGTATGTCCTGCTCTTCTATGGTTAAACCATCGAGGTACTTTTCCAGGATCACATCATCATACTCGGATAGTGTCTCAATTAACCGCGACCTGTATTCAGCAGCCTGTTCCTTGAGATCCTTAGGAATTCCGATTTCCTCGAAGTTAGACCCGAGCGTGTTCTCATCATAGATGATTCCTTTCATCCTGACAAGATCGATAATTCCGTTGAACATCGCTCCGTCTCCGATCGGTAACTGCACCGGAAGCGGCCGCGCGCCCAACTTCTCTTTGATCATGTCCACCGCTCGGAAAAAATCGGCGCCGACTCGATCCATCTTGTTGATAAACGCCAGGCGCGGTACATGATATTTGTCAGCCTGACGCCAGACCGTTTCTGACTGCGGCTCTACACCACCTACTGCGCAAAAAATTGCAACGGCTCCATCCAAAACTCTCAAAGAACGTTCTACCTCAGCAGTAAAATCGACATGACCCGGGGTGTCGATAATGTTGATTAGATGTTTTTTCCATTGACAGCTAATCGCTGCTGATGTTATCGTTATCCCTCTTTCTTTTTCCTGCTCCATCCAGTCCATGGTCGCCGTCCCCTCGTTGACCTCACCCATCTTATGGACTTTCCCGCTATAAAATAAAATTCTCTCCGTTGTTGTCGTCTTTCCCGCGTCAATATGAGCCATAATACCGATGTTACGAAGAATATGTAGATTCACTTTCGGAACGATATGTTGCATAAAAAAACTCCACTGACAGACGAGAGAATTAACTTAACTTACAGAAACAAGCATGCGTTGTGGAGAAATTTAATCTGAATACATTCGTTGTGGCATATCGCGCGCTCAGCGATATTACCACCTGAAGTGCGCGAAAGCTCTGTTCGCTTCGGCCATCTTATGCGTATCTTCACGCTTCTTTATTGAAGGGCCCTCTTTATTCGATGCCGCTATCAACTCAGATGCTAATTTCTCATACATCGTTTTTTCATTTCTTTGTCGAGCATAGCCTATAATCCAGCGAATCGATAACGCCTGCCGTCTGCTCTCGCTCACCTCGACAGGAACCTGATACGTCGCACCACCGACACGTCGGGACTTGACCTCCAGCACCGGTTTTACATTATCAAGCGCCTTCTTGAACACTTCCAAACCACTTTTCTGGGTTCGCGTTTCAATTAAGTCGAGTGCATCGTAAAATATTTGCTCAGCCGTGCTCTTCTTCCCTCGAGTCATCAACCCGTTGATAAATTTAGTCACTACAACGCTCTTAAACTTTGGGTCGGGTAATACTTCTCTTGGAACTACTCTTTTTCTTCTTGGCATAATTTCCTGATTCTCTGTTATTTCTTCTTCGTACCGTATTTTGAACGACCGTGAACGCGGTCTTGCACACCACTGGTGTCTAATACGCCTCTTACGATGTGATATCGGACACCGGGTAAATCTTTCACACGACCACCTCTGATCAGAACGATCGAGTGCTCCTGTAAATTATGACCTTCGCCAGGAATATAGGCGGTAACTTCAAAGCCATTCGATAACCTGACACGAGCCACCTTCCTTAAAGCCGAGTTCGGCTTCTTGGGGGTGGTTGTATAGACACGCGTACATACACCGCGCTTCTGCGGCGAACCCGTTAACGCCGGAGCATGTGTTTTGTGAGTCAGTCGTTTTCTCCCGTGTCGCACTAGTTGATTAATAGTCGGCAAGCCAATTCTCCTAAATTGTAAAAATTAAAATATAGTTAATATTTCAATAAATAGCAATATTTTTTTTCAAAATTGAAAAATATTTATTCGGTCTCGATCATCTCTTCGATCGCTTTATCCTCAGAATCACCGATCTCAGATTCCTCTGCGTCCGGCCCCGAGACGACCAGATCACGGAATTTGGTCAATCCGGTACCCGCAGGGATCAAGTTACCCATCACCACGTTTTCCTTCAATCCGTGCAGATGATCAACCTTGCCCTCGATTGATGCATCGGTGAGAACTCGCGTCGTCTCCTGGAACGATGCGGCAGAGATGAAACTATCCGTTGTCAATGATGCCTTGGTAATACCAAGGAGCAACGGCTGGAACGTGGCCGGCTGCGCTTGACGAACGCTGGCGACGCGCCTCTTTGCCTTCGCCAGATCGCGATTCATATCGTCGATCTCTTCCTTCTCGATCAGATCGTTCTCCTTTAAACCAGAATCGCCTGGTTCGACCACCACAACCATGTCCCTGATTCGCATATTCTCATCCTGGAACTGCAGACGGTCTACCTGATCGCCTGGTAAATAGAATGTATCACCCGGATCATCAATTTTTACCTTCTGCAACATCTGCCGCACGATCACCTCGATGTGCTTATCGTTAATTTTCACACCCTGCATACGGTAGACTTCCTGGATCTCGTTCACCAGGTATTCCTGAACCCGATTTGCACCCATGATCGCTAAAATTTCATGCGGTGCTACCGATCCTTCGCATAGTTTTTCACCGGCATTGACAAAATCACCATCATGTACCAGAATATGTTTCCCGTACGGTATCTGATAGATTTTCTCCTCCTGACCATCCTGAGACGTCACCACAATCTTGCGCACACCGCGTCTGATCTCTCCGAACTTCACGTACCCATCGATCTCCGACACGATTGCCGGTTCCTTCGGACGGCGAGCCTCAAACAGCTCGGCTACCCTCGGAAGACCACCCGTGATGTCACGCGTCTTCGAAATCTCACGCGGGATCTTAACCAGCACATCTCCGGCTTGAACCACATCCCCCTCGTGAACTTGCAGCGAAGAACGCGTCGGGATGATGTATGAGGCGACTTCCTTACCTTCGTCGTCTACGATCTGTATCTGGGGACTTAAATTTCGGCTCCTCGTTTCGATAATAACGCGCTGGCGCATGCCGGTCGCCTCATCAGCTTCTTCACGATAGGTCACGTTCTCAACGATTTCCAGGAACTTCACCGTACCTGATTGCGTCGTTATGATGCTGGCGATGTAAGGATCCCACTGGAACAGGATATCGCCTTTCTTCACGCCGGTTCCCTCTTCAACCATGACCTGGGCTCCGTAGGAGATAATGTAACTGTCGATGACACGATTATCATCATCATAGATCAGTATCTTCCCGTTACGTCCCGATACGACATAGCCTTCGTTCTTGTGTTTGAGAAGTTTTAAATTCTCGAACTTGACCGTGCCTTCATGTTTAGCCACGACCTGTGATTGGGCTGCAATTCGGGATGCCGTTCCACCAATATGGAAGGTACGCAGCGTCAACTGCGTTCCAGGTTCACCAATCGATTGGGCTGCCATAACGCCCACGGCTTCACCGATGTTCGACAAATTTCCGGTTGCCAGATTGCGACCATAGCATAATGAACAAACGCCTCGCTTGGCTTCACAGGTCAGTACCGAACGGATCCTGACGTACTCGATGCCCGCATTGTAAATGTCATCGGCCATCGACTCATCGATTAGTGTTCCCGCTTCGACCATTACGTTGCCATCATCATCAAATATATCCTCGGCCGCAACGCGTCCCACAATACGATCGTGTAACGGTTCGATGACATCCTCACCCTCTTTCAAGTCGCCAACTCTCAGCCCTAAAATCGTGCCACAATCGTGCATTGTGACGATCACATCCTGCGCCACATCGACCAGCCTTCTGGTCAGATAACCGGCGTCCGCCGTCTTCAATGCCGTATCGGCCAGACCCTTTCTGGCGCCATGAGTGGATATGAAGTATTCCAGTACCGTCAATCCCTCACGGAAATTCGACGTCACCGGATTCTCGATAATCTCACCCATACCACCAGTCATCTTCTTCTGCGGTTTCGCCATCAGACCGCGCATTGCTGCAAGCTGTCTTATCTGTTCCTTCGATCCTCTTGCACCTGAATCGGCCATCATAAAGATCGGATTAAATCCCTCGTTGTGACGCTTTAATTTCTGGAACATGATCTCGGCGACATCGCTCGTAGTGTGCGTCCAGATATCGATAATCTTATTATAACGTTCACCATCGGTGATAATCCTGTTTTCATACTGCTGACGGATTTTCTCAACCTTTTTATATGCTTTCTCCAGATAGGTGTGCTTCTCCTCAGGAGTAATGACGTCGGTCATACTCACTGTCGCACCCGCCTTCATCGCGTAATAGAACCCCAGTTCTTTCACCTTGTCCAGAAACTCCGCCGTGACAAAATTACCTTTTTTACGATAGACATCGGCGATAATCTCGCCACATCGTTTTTTCGTAATCAATTCGTTGATATAGCCGATCCCTTCGGGAACGATCTGGTTGAACATGACGCGACCGGTGGTCGTCTGAATATATTCACCGTTTATACGGACTTTAATTTTCGCATGCAAATCGATAACATCATTGTTATAAGCGATGATCACTTCATTCGGGGAGGAGAATACCATCCCTTCCCCTCTTCGTTCCGATCCGAGCTTCGTCATGTAATAGACGCCGAGCACCATGTCCTGACTGGGGATAGCGAGCGGACGTCCGTTAGCAGGCGAGAGGATGTTGTTCGACGAAAGCATCAGAATCTGCGTTTCGATCTGTGCGTAGAACGAAAGAGGCACATGCACAGCCATCTGATCACCGTCGAAGTCGGCGTTGAACGCGGCGCAGACGAGTGGATGGATCTGAATCGCCTTACCTTCGATGAGAATCGGTTGAAATGCCTGAATTCCCAATCGATGCAGCGTCGGTGCACGGTTCAACATGATCGGATGATCCTCGATAATCTCCTCGAGTATATCCCAAACCTCACTGTCTCTGCGGTCCACCAATTTTTTAGCGCTCTTAACCGTCTTCACCAGATTTCGCTCGACGAGTTTACGGATGACAAACGGCTTGAATAGTTCAAGCGCCATCTCCTTGGGTAGTCCGCATTCATGCATCTTCAACTCAGGACCGACCACGATCACGGAGCGACCTGAGTAGTCGATACGCTTACCGAGTAGGTTCTGTCTGAAACGCCCCTGTTTTCCTCGCAGCATATCGGAAAGCGATTTCAGAGCACGATTACTGTCGCCGCGAACGGCCGCTGATTTTCGACCATTATCGAACAGAGAATCGACGGCTTCCTGCAACATCCGCTTTTCGTTGCGCAAGATCACCTCAGGTGCCTTGATCTCCAGTAGTTTTTTCAAACGATTGTTTCGAATAATCACACGACGATAGAGATCGTTTAAATCTGACGTGGCAAAACGCCCGCCTTCAAGCGGAACCAGGGGACGTAATTCAGGAGGTATCACGGGGATGACCGACATGACCATCCATTCCGGTTTATTCTCCTTCCTCATCTGGCTGCGTTTGAACGCCTCGATGACTTTCAATCGCTTCAGGGCTTCATTCCTTCGCTGAATCGATGTATCGACCTTGATCTGATGCCGTAACTCGTTCGACAGGCCTTCGATATCGGTGTTCTTCAGGAGCGTTAAAATCGCTTCGCCCCCTATCTGCACGACAAATTTATCATCTTCGTTATCTGTATCCTGAACCACTTCGGGAAATTCGCTGATAATATGGAAATATTCTTCCTCGCTGATGAGCTCTTTAGCCTTCAACCCGCTTTTACCGGGCTTAATGACGACATACGATTCGTAATAGATAATTTTCTCGAGATCCTTGATGCTCATTCCGAGTATGTAACCGATCTTCGAAGGAAGTGACTTCCAATACCAAATGTGTATAACGGGAACTGCGAGCGTGATATGTCCCATTCGTTCACGTCGGACGCTTTTCTGGGTGACTTCAACACCGCATCGATCACAAACGATACCCTTGTAGCGGATTCGTTTGTATTTGCCACAATGACACTCATAATCGCGCACTGGCCCGAATATCTTTTCACAGAAAAGACCATCTTTTTCAGGCTTAAATGAACGATAATTAATCGTCTCCGGCTTCGTCACCTCACCCCTGGATTTCTCTAAAATTTTATCCGGAGAGGACAGGTTGATCGAAATAGCCGAAAAGTTAATTCTTAACGCTGGAATGTTGTCTTTCACAGAAAGTGCCAATGGCTATACCTCAATTTTATTGATGTAAAACATTTACTCTTCTTCGTTAATTAATTCAACATCTAAGCCTAAACCATGAAGTTCACGGATGAGTACGTTGAACGATTCCGGCAGACCCGGTTCCGGGATGTTATTACCCTTGACAATCGCTTCGTACGCCTTGGATCGACCTCGTACATCGTCAGATTTGACGGTAAGGATCTCCTGTAGCGTGTGTGCTGCACCGTAAGCTTCCAGTGCCCAGACTTCCATTTCTCCGAATCGCTGGCCACCAAACTGAGCCTTTCCGCCCAGAGGTTGTTGGGTGATCAATGAATACGGCCCGATCGATCGTGCATGGATCTTATCCTCCACCAGATGGGACAATTTCATCATATAGATCATTCCCACCATCACAGGATTATCGAACGCCTCCCCGGTCAGTCCATCGTAGAGCGTAACCTTACTGCTTTGCGGTAACGATGCCTTATCCATCTCATTCAAGATCTCATCGTACGTTGCACCGTCAAACACGGGAGTAGAATATTTGAGTCCGAGCTTGTAACCGGCCCAACCTAACGTGGTCTCCAGAATCTGACCGAGATTCATACGAGAGGGCACACCCAATGGGTTCAACACGATATCGACCGGCGTACCATCATCTAAATAGGGCATATCTTCGATAGGCACTATTTTCGATACCACACCCTTGTTACCGTGCCGACCGGCCATCTTGTCGCCGACCATCAGTTTACGCTTTTTGGCGACGTACACTTTGGCCATCTGTACGATTCCGGGAGGTAGATCATCCCCGATCGTATATTTATATTTTCTACGCTCAACTTCATCATCGATATCGGCTAACTTCCTGAAGTAGCGCTGATATATCTTGCGGACCAATTCGTTTTTCTCTTGATCATCGACCATTGGTTGATTGTAATCGATCATGTCAAAATCGATCCGTTCCAATATTTCACTCTTCAGAACGACTTTAGCGCGAATGACGACCTTGCCTACCTCGACATCGCGGATACCGACGGAAACTTCGTTTTCCAGTATCTTGATGATCTTTTCGTTTCGCATCTCTCTGGCGTTTCGTTTTTCCTGATCCAACCAATCACTCAGTTCGTCAAGATACTTCTTCTCTTGCTTCTTGGATTTTGCATCACGTTTTTTTCGGGAGAATAACTTCGTCGCAATCACGACACCTTTCAATCCCGGGGTCGCTTTCAGCGAGGCATCCTTTACATCACCAGCCTTCTCGCCAAAGATCGCTTTTAGAAGCTTTTCTTCGGGCGTGGGATCGGTCTCACCTTTCGGTGTGACCTTACCGACCAGAATATCACCGGCATTCACTTCGGCCCCGATCCGTATGATACCATTTTCATCGAGGTCTTTGGTGGCTTCCTCGCTGACATTGGGGATTTCACGAGTCAGTTCTTCTTCACCGCGTTTGGTATCCCTGACCTGAAGATCGAACTCTTCGATGTGCACCGATGTGAAGACATCATCCCTGACGACACGTTCGGAGATGATGATCGCATCTTCGAAATTATATCCTCGCCACGGCATGAATGCAACTAATACGTTCTTACCCAGCGCAAGTTCACCGCTGTACGTACTACAACCGTCTGCCAGAACCTGTCCCTTTTTGATCTCCTGACCCTCACGTACGATGGGTACTTGATTGATACAGGTGTCCTGGTTTGTTCGCTGGAATTTGGTCAGTTCATAGGTGATAAAATCGACTCGATCAAAATCAAGCAGCGATTCAATGTCGTCTTTCTTAGCATCTTCCTGTTTTATATGTACGATAATTTTATCGGCAGTGACCTTTTCCACAACGCCGTCGACCGTCGAGTGAATCATGGCACGCGAATCTCGTGCGACCTTGTCCTCCAGGCCGGTTCCGACGATCGGAGCCTCTGTTTTGAGCAGCGGCACGGATTGACGTTGCATGTTGGAGCCCATAAGTGCGCGGTTCGCATCGTCATTCTCCAGAAACGGTATCAAGGAAGCGGCGGCTGACACGATCTGCGTCGGCGAGACGTCCATGTAATCGACTCTCTCTTTTTCCACCAGAGGATAGTCGGCTCTGAAACGGCATTGCACTCGATCTTCAACGAATTCGTTCTTCTCATTCAACACTGAATTGGCCTGAGCCACATAGAAATATTCTTCGTCATCAGCAGAGAGGTATTCAATTTCGTTCAACACGACGCCGTTCTTCACCTTTCGATAGGGCGTCTCGATAAAACCGAAATTGTTTATCCTGGCAAACGTCGTTAACGACGAAATCAGACCGATGTTGGGACCTTCAGGTGTCTCGATCGGACACAATCTGCCGTAATGTGTATAATGGACGTCGCGTACTTCGAAGCCGGCACGCTCTCTCGTCAGACCACCGGGCCCTAAAGCTGATAATCTTCGCTTATGTGTCAGTTCCGCCAATGGATTCGTCTGATCCATAAACTGCGATAGTTGACTCGTCCCGAAAAACGTGTTCAGCACCGACAGGATCGTCCGTGCGTTCACAAGATCCTGAGGAGTGAGTTTCTCCGTTTCGCGGAGGTTCATTCGTTCCTTGATGGTACGAGCCATTCTCGACAGACCGACGGTCATTTGAGCTGCTAATTGTTCACCGACAGTCCTGATCCGTCTGTTCCCCAAATGATCGATATCATCGGGTGTCCTCTTACCGTTTCGTAATTCGATAAGATAATTGATGATCGCAATGATATCATCTTTGGTCAGTACCGTCATATTCTCATCGATGGCTATGTTCAGCTTTTTATTCAAGCGATGGCGACCGACATTGCTCAGATCATAGCGTTTTTCATTGAAAAACAAGCGATCGACCAGGTTCCTCGCCGTCTCCAAATCAGGAGCATCGCCCGACCTCAATTGCCGATAGATCGTCTCCAGCGCCTCTTTTTCAGACTTGGCTGAATCCTTGCGCAGCGTGTTGCTGATGATATCCGGACCGGTACTCGCATCATATTTTAACACATAAATCTTGTCAATCTTATTATCGTCATTGAGTTCACGCAATCTTTTCAGCGCTTCGTCAGTGACAACACTATCCTTTTCTATTAAGATCTCACCCGTATCAACATCGATAACATCGAGAGCACAATAATGATTGATCACCTCATCATCGAATATGCTCTTCTCTTCGACCAGGTCGAAGAGATTCAGAATATCTTCATTAGATGAATAACTTAAGACTCGCAATAGAGTAGTGACAGGGAATTTTTTCCTCCGGTCGATCAGCACATACATCACATCGTTAATATCCGTGGTAAATTCCACCCATGCCCCTCTCAGGGGAATGATCCTGGCTGAATAAACCTTGGTACCATTAGGATGCGTCAACTCATCGAAGAACACACCAGGCGAACGATGCAACTGGCTGACGATAATTCGTTCAGCGCCGTTAATGATGAATGTACCTCGCTCCGTCATCATCGGGATATTGCCGAGATAAACGACCTGTTCGATCGTATCCGTATACTCTTCACTTTCACTATCCGGATCTCGCATGGATAGACGTAGTTTTGCCTTTAAAGGAACAGCAAAAGTTACTCCACGATCCTGACATTCTTTGATGTCATGTTTCGGCTTATCCAGAAAATAGGAAACGTATTCGAGGATAAAATTTTCTTTACTGTCTTCTATCGGAAATATACTATGAAAAACTGCCTCGAGTCCTTCGTTCTTCCGTTTATCGGGTGAAACATTCATTTGCAGGAAGTCTTCAAACGACTTCAACTGAATGTCCAAAAGGTCAGGCAGTTCCGCAGCATCTTTAATCTTAGAAAAGGATTTCCTCTTGATAGCTTCAATCATAAAGGAATCCACTCCAATTTTTTAACAGGTAATACTACTTTAAGTCGACAGTTGCTCCAACTTCTTCCAACTGTTTTTTAATTGTTTCAGCTTCTTCTTTGGTAATGCCTTCTTTTACAGGCTTCGGAGCTGAATCCACGAGATCTTTTGCTTCTTTAAGACCTAATTGGGTTATCTGACGCACGACCTTGATGACTTGAATCTTAGTCTCACCAGCCGAACTCAGAATAACATCAAATTCAGTCTTTTCTTCCTCTTCAGCCGGAGCGGCTGCTACTGCACCAGTAGCTGCGGCTGCAACGGCAACCGGCGCCTGAGCCGTGACACCAAATCTCTCTTCCAAAGCTTTGATCAATTTTGAAAGATCAAGAACGCTTAACTTCTCAATAGCTTCGATGATAGAATCTATTGCTTTATCTCCTGCGTCACTTGCCTTCGACTTCTTGGGAGCATCTTTTTTTGCTTCGATTTTTTCTTCAGCCACTTTGCTCTCCACATTTTCTGCCATTTCAAATCCTCCGTAAAAATCAACCTTCTTGTTCTTTTTTCTCTTTTATTGCATTTATGATGAATACTGTTTTTTGCAACAAGTTGTTTAGAGAATACACTAAATTAGATAAAGGAGCAGCGATTGTGCCCACTAATTGTGCGATCAATACATCCTTGCCCGGCAATTCTGCTAATTGATCGATTTCTTTTCCTGTAAAAACCTGACCATCGAACAGATACGCCTTGATGGATGGCCGTTCGGTCTTCTTACTGAACTCCTTAATTAATTTGATGGACACGATCGGATCATCGACACCGAAAGCGATCGCCACCGGTCCCTCAAAATAATCAGCTATTTCGCTAATGCCAAGGCTTTCTACAGAAATCTTAGCTAAGGTGTTTTTGACGACCTTATATTCAATTGATGATTCACGTAACCTGGTTCGCAGTTCGCTGATCTGTTCTACATTCAAACCCTTGAAATCAGTTAACAGGACGCTCTTAGCTTCTTTGAATTTAGAAGTAAGTTCTTCCACAGCCTTTATTTTCTCTGGTTTGGGCATTATGACATTCCTCAATAAATGATTTACTTAACTTCTTCCAATAAAAGCGATCGGTCCAGATGAATCCCCGGCCCCATAGTGCTTGATATAGTTGCACTTCGCAAATATTGTCCTTTTGCCGTGGCCGGTTTCATTCGAATAATCGTTTCGATGAACGTTTTGATGTTATCGCGGATCTTTTGATTTTCGAATGAGACCTTTCCGACGGCGACGTGTACGATACCCGTTCTATCGACGCGGAAATCAATTTTACCAGCCTTCACTTCCTGAACAGCCTTGCCTACATCAAAGGTAACCGTACCGCTCTTAGGATTGGGCATCAGCCCTTTGGGACCCAATATTTTTCCGAATTTACCAAGATTACCCATGACGTCCGGGGTCGCAACGATCACATCGAATTCAAACCAACCCTCTTGAATTTTGTCCAGATATTCATCCAGACCCACATAATCGGCACCGGCGTCCTGAGCTTCCTTTTCTTTGGCTCCTTTGGTCAGTACGAGTACGCGCACCGTTTTGCCGAGTCCGTGAGGCAAAGATACCGCGCCTCTTATCATCTGATCTGAATGCCTTGGATCAACGCCTAATCGCAACGCCACGTCCACGGTTTCATCAAACTTGGCCGGTGCACACTGTTTCATTAGATCGATAGCTTCATCGAGTGAATATTCTTTACCTTTTTCAAGAATTTCACTGTTCTTATTATATCTCTTGCTTCGCTTCATCGTTTCTCCAAAAATACTATTCTTTTACAACGATTCCCATGCTTCGAGCGGTCCCCTCCACCATGCGCATCGCCATATCCACATCGAACGCATTGAGGTCCTTCATCTTCAACTCAGCAATCTCACGTACCTGTGCTTTGGTAACCGTTCCGACCTTATTCCTGTTCGGCTCTCCCGAACCCTTTTCTAAACCCGCAGCTTTTAACAGCAAGACCGCTGCCGGCGGAGTCTTTGTGATAAACGTAAACGTCCGGTCAGCGTAGACAGAGATCACGACCGGTATGATCAAACCCATCTTGTCCTGGGTCTTGGCATTGAATGCCTTACAGAATTCCATAATGTTTACACCATGCTGACCGAGAGCCGGTCCTACCGGTGGCGAAGGATTCGCCTTGCCTGCTGGTATCTGTAACTTGATAGTACTTAATAATTTTTTAGCCATTTACCAACCCATTTATTTCTATTTTTCTAGTTCGACCTGTAAAAAGTCCAACTCAACAGGTGTAGCGCGTCCAAAAATACTGACCGTTACTTTGACTTTACTTTTTTCCTGATTAACCTCTTGCACATATCCGGTGAAATCGGTGAACGGACCATCGATCACCTTAACAGGATCGCCTTCTCTGAACGGGACATCGACTGTTTGACGATGCCTGGATTCATCGACACGACCCAGTATCCGCTCTATCTCATCACCGCGTAACGGTTGAGGTTCATTCTTAGCGCCGACAAAATTCGTAACCCCCGGAGCCGACGTTATCAAATGTTTCACATCATTATCCAGCACGGCTTCAACGAGCATGTATCCCGGGAAAAAGATCTTGTTCTTGATCTTTTTCTTCCCGTTCTTCATCTCGGTCACCTCTTCAGAAGGGATCAAAATCGTGCTTATCTTATCGGATAACCCTAGCGATTCTATCTCACTCTCCAGGTACGTCTTAATCTTCTTCTCATGACCCGAGAGGACGTGAATCACGTACCATTTTTTTTCCTCAACTGTCAATTACAACCTCGTGATCGATTAAAATATAATATTCAACACCATCTGTAAAATTTTATCTATCCCAAAGATATACAGAGCCAACAGCGCCGTTAAAACCATGACCACGATGGTGGTCCCCTTCAACTCATTACGGGTAGGCCAGCTGACTTTGGCAAATTCCTGTTTAACTTCGGCGAAAAACTTGCTAATCTTCTTAAACATCGGGAAATCGAGTCTCCTCTTGGTTATAATAAGAGCAGGCCAGGAGGGATTCGAACCCCCAACACCCGGTTTTGGAGACCGGTGCTCTAGCCGTTGGAGCTACTGGCCTGTCTAATATTAACGCGTTTCTTTATGAACTGTGTGCTTATTGCAAAAGGGACAATATTTTTTATATTCGACCCTGCCAGACTGCTTCCGTTTGTTTTTAGTAGTCGTATAATTCCGTCTCTTGCACGTCGTGCACTCTAAAATAACGAGATCTCTCATGACGAACTCCCTTTACTCAATAATTTTCGTGACGACGCCAGCACCTACCGT
>JAFGOE010000116.1 GCA_016926625.1 Candidatus Zhuqueibacterota bacterium | reverse complement strand
TGTGGGAGTAGAGGGGGCGAAGGGGTACGCGTTGTATCAGAACTATCCGAATCCGTTTAATCCGGAGACGAAGATATCGTTTGAGGTCGGTGAAGCGACGGACGTGGAGATCGAGTTGATCGATGTTCAGGGAAGACGCGTGGCGAGCATTGCAGAGGGCAGGTATGAATCGGGCAGCCATGAGGTGCTGTTCAACGCCAGCGAATTGAGTTCAGGTATCTATTTCTATCGCCTGAGAACCGCTGCGTTTGAACAAATCCGTAAACTCGCAGTCATAAAATAATTATTCGAATGTGGTGAGCAGACGTTAATGTTAGTGTGAATACTTTACCATCGCAGGAATTAAAATAATTTGGTGATACAAGAAGCAAGAGGCGTTCGATAACGCCTCTTTTACTTTGGTAAGCTGATAAAACGATGGATTAAATTGTCCTGTGAAATCCGCTCTTGATCTCCTGAAATCATGTCCTTCAGAGTGACTGCACCCTGTTCCAGTTCCTCTGGTCCGATAACAACGACGAATGGAATCTGTTTCTTATTCGCGTAAATGAATTGTTTTTTAAGCTGACTTATATTCAATGAAACTTCAGTGTTAATCCCTGCTCTTCGTAAATCACGCGCGATTCGCAGACTTAAGGATTTAGTATTTTCATCAAATATCGTTACTAAAACAGTCGTGCGAGTCTTTATCTCAGGTATCATGTCCAGTTCGGTCATTACATCGATGATACGTTCGATGCCCAATGTAGTGCCGGTCGCCGGAATGGACTGGCCAAGGAACAAACCGATTAACTCATCGTAACGACCTCCTCCGGTTAATGACCCGATCCTGGGCTCTTCCACGACGGATTCATAGATCGGACCCGTATAGTAGCTCAATCCTCTTGCTAAATAAAGATCAATCGTCAGCTTTTGTTTATCGATTCCAAAATCGTCCATATAACTTAATATTTCTGAAATTTCTTCTATTCCCTGTGTGCCCACAGCCGAGGAGGCGAGAATGTAGGAAATGTCGGCAAGAATTTTTTCATTGGTGCCATTAATTTCAAGTATCGGCAAGATTTTTCTGGTCGCTGCCTCTGAGATGTTCCGATTCAACAACTCTTTTCTCACTCCATCGATTCCAATCTTATCTAACTTGTCAATAGCGACGCAGATATCGACCCCTTTCTCAGAATCGACGTCGGAATATTCCACTATCCCAAGTAATATCTTTCGATTATTAATTCGGATCTTGAATTTATCAAAACCGAGTTCAGAGAGAATATCATGGATAAGACAGATGTTCTCAGCGTCTGCGATCATGGAGCTGCTGCCCACGGTGTCGGCGTCGCATTGAAAAAATTCCCTGTAACGCCCTTTTTGAGGTCTATCTCCGCGCCAGACCGGTTGAATCTGATATCGCTTAAACGGTAAGGTTATTTCATTCTGGTACATGGCAACGACCCTGCTCAGCGGGACGGTCAGATCATATCGTAAACCTAAATCGACAAGCTCGTCTATTCGATGCACGGTGTATTCTTTTAGTTCGCTACCGACTTTCTCGATGCTGCTGCCCCTCTTTAATATTTTAAAGAGTAAGTGTTCCCCCTCTTCTCCATATTTACCCGATAAAACTTCTAATTTTTCGATCGACGGTGTCTCTAATGGCTCATAACCATATGTTTCCAATTTCGATTTGATGATATCGAGGACAAATTGACGACGATACATCTGTTCGGGTAAAAAATCTCTCGTCCCTTTGGGTACGCTGGGTTTGACATAGTTCATTTCTCTGTCTCCGTGGACGTTAACTAAGGTTTTCGTTAACATAAAAAAAATGCTCTCAATTTTTCGAGAGCACACTTCCTGATTTGGGTACACGACGGGACTCGAACCCGCGACCGCTGGAACCACAATCCAGAGCTCTAACCAACTGAGCTACGCGTACCAGATAACACCGTTAATAATAATAATTTTTTTATTAAAAGTCAAGTTAATATTTGTTCAAAAGGGAGCGTCATTTCGCAGGGATAGCGTATGTTACAGGCATCTTCCTTCAAATAGCAATGTCTTGCCAGTCCTGTGACGTCCTGTTTTTTGTCACTAATGATACATTTTTTTTCGTTCCAGCGGATCACTCGGGAAATTCTGTGAGTAATTTCCTTTTTGTACTTGATTATTTGCTGCAATATGATTATTATAAAGATGCCTCGAAAATTTCAATTTTATGCATGAAAATCGGAAAATTGATAATAGTATCGGTTACCAATTATCATACTATTTTAACATCCTTTTACCCAGCATTAAATTATGATAAACTTTTATGAAGACGATATTAAGCTGACGGACATTGATTTAAAAGATGAGACCTATTTATTCTCCTTTGAACCCAGAATCACCGAGATCATTCATTCGATCCAAGAAATCGGATTAATAAACCCTCCTATCCTCGTCAAAAAACCTGATGGATTCAATTATATCATTATTTCAGGTTTGAAACGAGTGCTCGCGCTTATGCATCTTAAAACACAGTGGGTGAGAGCACGTATCATCGACCAGCAACGTTTTGTCCCAGCGCTCTCTCTGTTCCGCCTGGGTATTTTAGAAAATTTGGGTACTCGTCAATTCAATGTGGTTGAGAAATCGATCATTATCCGGAAATTGCATGATCAGTTTGGACTCAAAGACCAGGAGATCATCGAAGGGTATTTTGATCTCCTGAATCTTGGAAACAATCAGCGAGTTCTCCAAACGTATTTGCAGATTAATAAATTAGAAGATAACATAAAGATAGCCATCCATGATGATTTAATCTCTCCGGAGATGGGCTATCACCTGACGAAGCTCGATCCGGATGACAGGAACTCTTTTTTCCAATTCATTCTTCAATTGAAACTTGGGAAAAACAGACAAAAAGAATTTATAAAGCTATTGGACGATATCTCCAAACGCGACCAAATTAAAATGGCCAGAATTATAGAAGACGACTCGATCCGATCTATCCTTTCCAGGGAGGATCTCGGTGTTGGGTTGAAGCTGCCGATGATCCGACAAATCCTGCGAAGGAAGAGATATCCAATTCTCACTAATCTGGAAGAACGATTTAGCACGATTCGAAAGAAACTGAGGCTGCCTCCGAAAATTCAGATCAGACCGCCGGAAAATTTTGAAGGGGATACGTACCATATCGAATTGAACTTTAAAAATCAACAGGAATTTGCCGAACAGGTGCGTGTCCTGAATTCGATCGCTGATAGTCAAACACTGAACGAGTTGGATGAACTTGCAGATGCCTTATAAATTGTTTACTCCGGATCATATTTACATCACATCAGATGCCATCGATTACCCGGTTACTAAGCAGATTTTATCGACGTTCCACAATGTAAAGTACACCTGTGTCGATGATGAAAATTCGATTGATCGATCGTACACCGTCCTACTGCTGACCAAACAGAGAGCAGATTTTTATAAGAACTGTCCCGGAACTAAAAAATATATTTGTTGCGGTTATCAGATATTAAATTTGATCAACAACTGTGAAATTGGTTGCACTTATTGCATCCTGCAAGGATATTTAGATGAGCCCTATATCACGGTGTTTGTTAATATCGACGACCTGTTTCAGGAATTGTCTGTCCTGTTCAATGGTGATAAGAACAGGTACTTTCGAATTGGTACCGGAGAATTAGCCGATAGTCTCAGTACCGATCACTTCACCGGGTACGCCAGAATGCTCGTCGAATTCTTTTCTGATAAACGGAATGCCATGTTAGAGCTAAAGACCAAAACGACTCAAATCGACAACATATTGAATATCAGACATGGTGGTAGAACAGTGGTGTCGTGGTCTTTAAATACACCGCGTATGATCGCATCGGAAGAATCCAATGCCCCAACCCTTGACGAGAGATTACTTGCAGCCAAACGCTGTCAGGATGCCGGATACAGAATTGGTCTCCATTTTGATCCGATGATCTATTATCCCAATTGGGAGGCAGAGTACAAAGAGGTGATCGATCGTGTTTTCGAGTTTTTAGAACCAGGTCATATTATATGGATAAGCCTGGGAGCCTTACGATATCCACCGTACCTCGAGGACATCATCAGAGAACGACATCCGAACAGCAAAATTACATACGGTGAATTGGTGACAGGAATCGATAATAAAATGAGATACGTTAAAACAATACGCATCGAGATGTTCAGAAAAATGTACCAGTGGTTAAAAAAGAAAGATCCCAACCTGTTTATCTACTGTTGTATGGAGCATAGTGACGTATGGAAACGATCGTTTGGATGGACACCCGGGAACAGTCTGACGCTGAAGAATATGATGGATGAGCTTATTCAATAAATGAGGAGTGATTGGTGATTCATAAACCGTTAATTGGACTGGCCCTTGGAGGGGGAGGAGCGAGAGGTCTGGCTCATGTTGGAGTCTTGAAAGTACTCGAGCGAGAGCATATCAGGATCGACATTATTACAGGAAGCAGTGCCGGGGCATTAGTCGGCGCGATGTACGCGCAACACGCTGATTCACACCAGGTCGAAACCAAAATTCGAAATTTTATCAATAGCCCGGATTTTGAATCCATTGGATTTGATCAACTCGAACAAAAAGAACAATCTGAGAACATACTTTCTCAAATAGCGGAGAATATAAAAGAACGATTGGTTATAAACATCGCCTTCAGTCGAACCTCTCTGGTTAGTAATAAGCGATATTTAAAAGCAATCTCGTCTTTGGTCGATGAAGGCGATATCAGTAAAACGAACATCAAGCTGGGTATAGTGGCCTCGGATATCGTGTCGGGTGAGTCTATATTGTTCGAACATGGTGATATCCATACGTTAACCCTGGCTAGTTCTTCGGTGCCCGGCTATCTGCCTCCGATCGAATATGATGATTTTACTCTCGTGGATGGGGCAGTCCTGGCACCTTTGCCGATATTAGAGGCGTATCGCTTGGGCGCAGATATTGTGATCGGAGTGAATGTGATGCCTGACCTGAACCTACAGGCCACCCAGGATAACATTATCGACATCATTATGAGAAATAGTCAGATAATGGGCATAAAATATAGTCAGCTGCTAAGCCAGAAAGCCGACTATGTGCTTCGACCAGATGTAGGTCAATATCATTGGGCCAATTTTAAAGAATTTGATTATTTAATAAAAGCAGGTGAGATGATATGTCAGGAGAAAATTAAGGAGATTAAAGCCGTATTGCGCAGAAGTTACTATTTGAAAAAGAAATTTGTGGCTTTTTTTATCTGAAATGTAAATTGTGAGTGTTTCTCGATAAATCAGAATTTCGGATAGGCACTCATCGAACGCCTGTCAAGAACAATCACGGATCTCGACGATGTACTTTATCCTGAGTATTTTAAAACAACGACGGGGTTAAATCGTCCTCTGTCGAAAAGTTAAACAAGCACATCAGTATAAAATTCTGAACTTTATCGTCCCTGGAATCTTTTTCAAATCTCTTATTAGCGATGAATCCCAGGTCTTGCTAATATCTGTAATGACATACCCGATTTCTTTATTGGTTTGTAAGTATTGTCCGTTGATATTAATATCATAATGTGCCAGCACCCCATTTATTTGTGCCAGCATACCGGGGATATTCTCATGTATATGGATCAATCGATGAGAATCAGTAAATTCAGGCAGTTGCAGATTGGGGAAGTTTACACTGAAAATGCTGTCACCCGTATTTATATATTCGATAATTTTGTGTGATACAAATTCAGCGATATTCTTTTGGGCTTCGACCGTGCTTCCGCCTACGTGGGGTGTTAAAATCACATTGGGTAAATTTTGCAGGTCTGAAGAAAAGTCGCCTTGATTACTAACTGGCTCCTCTTCAAACACATCGATTGCCGCACCCTTGATCTTGCCGTTTTTTATATACTTGACCAGTGCCGATGTATCGACAACCGACCCCCTGCTCAAATTAATGAAAATCGTACCATGTTTCATTGCCCGAAAATAGGGATCTGAAAAGAGATGCCGATTGGACTCTCTGCCATCAACATGCACCGAGATTACATCAACTTTTTTTAATAATTCCGGTAATGAATTGCATTTTTTAGCGTTTCCCATGGCTAATTTTTCGAATATATCGTAATAATAGACTTCCATCCCGATCGACTCGGCCAGCACTGATAATTGAGATCCGATCTTTCCATATCCGACGATGCCCAGTCTTTTCCCTCGAATCTCATGATTTCCAAGGCTGCTCTTGTCCCAATGACCTCGATGCAAATTCGTACTTTTCTCGAATACGTTTCTCATCAACATGATGATCTCACCCAGGGCGAGTTCGACAACACTTCGTGTGTTGCTAAACGGTGCGTTGAATACGGCTATTCCCTTCTTGGAGCATTCAGGAAGTGTGATTTGATCCGTGCCTATGCAGAATACGCCAATTGAGATTAAACGGTTCGCGTGTTTTAATATCTCTTCACTTATATGTGTCTTGGAACGAATACCTAAAACGGACACATGCTCGATGCGCTTTATAAGCTCTTCCCCTTCCAGACCCGAAGGCAGAGTAACGATATTATATCCTTCTTGTTTGAAACGTTCAATAGCAGCCTGATGAATGTTTTCTAAAAGCAATACATTGATTCGATTCTTTGGGTATGAAATTGCCATGGGAAGCTTATTGAGAAATAAAAATTCATCGAAACTTGGCGCGATATGATCTGCTTTATCCAGAATACTGGTGCGCTCGATGTTTTCTGTGAACGCATAGAACTTGTTTGCCAGCCCGGCTTCCCTGATTTGATAGTCTGTGTAACCATCACCGATGACGTAAATGTCTCCGCTAAAATTTAGTTGTTTGAGCAACCTTGTCTTTCCATCCGCTTGCGCCATTACATTGTTTTCGTCGAAACCAACTATATTATCTTCTTCATCGAACAAAAAGGTATTGGCGAAGACATTGGCATCGGGTAGCTCATATTCTCGGGTAATGGGTAATATGATTTCCTTAAAACCTCCAGATACTATGTAAATGTGTTCACGAAAGTTTCTAAAGAATTCCTTATTCCTGGAGATGGAAACCGAAACCTTATTTTTTAACCTCTTATGTAGAAGTTCGATATGACTTCGATTCGCGTTTAATAATCTTATCCTCTTTGAAAGTGATTCAGAAAAGGACATCTTCATCTCGATGCCCATGTCAGTTATTCGTTTTATCTCCTTCAGAATATTTTTTTTATCAGGATTGTTCCGAAGGCTTATCCTGGCGAGTTCTTCGAGAGCTTCTACCTGTATAAAGGTACTATCGAAGTCGATAATAAAATGTTTGTTTTTAGTCATCATGAGTGACTCTGTTTATCATGATTGATTAATTAATGATGATTGAATAACGAGACATCATTCAGTCCAATCGATTGTGTCGCCCGGAATATTAATATCGACGTCTGAATTGATGTCGAACTCGAAAACATGGTCTGGCTTGACCAGCCGTACAATTTTGATTGATTTGATCCGTTGCAGCGATATCACCTGATCACCGTAGCCGTTCGTACCCGTCTGGCTCGACCAGTAAATCATCTTCTTATCCCCCTCAACGACAGTCCAGCCTAAAAATATAACTGAATGTCCGCCCCCTTTGCTCCACGAAATATTTGCAAAATCGCCAGGCCTTGCTTCACGAGGGGATATGACCTCACCCATGGTGGCATATTGACAAAGTGCGAAGTGGTTGCCGAATCCGTCTGCGTTCCAGTATCCCCAGAATTTGATACAATCTTCTCGTCTTCCTCCATCTGGCTCCTGCATCCTCAATGCTTCAAATCGTTCGGGAGAGAGACGATCAGCTTGCCGGGATAATAGAATATTAAGAGCCTCAATAAAGGCGGCATATGTGGCACCACTACAATAGCTGGAACTCCTCGGCATTTTAATTAGCTCTTTACAAAATAGTTTTAAATTATAATTGACAGGTGATTCGGTAGGAACAGCGTGTATCCCGGTGAAATACTTACCCCCATCCGGTGCGTGCGACTGGACGATATCAATGCCCTTCAGGATAGCTTCATTGATACCGTTGTTAAAATTGCGTACATATTTTCCAAATTTATCCCAATGCTGAACATGATGGGCTTCATGCTCCGGGCCTATATCATCAATCACGAGCCAGTTCGTGGCGACTATGTTTTGATCAGACACTGTTTCAGATTTTTTTTCACAGTGAAACATGTGTACGAGGAAAAACAGGCTGAGCGTTATTGCCATTATCTGTTTCATAAACAACTCCTATCTTCATCGATCGGTGTATAATATTTAACTGGAACCCTCCTGTGCCCTCTCATTGCAGAGATATCTTGCTGAAGAATAATGACACGATGCAGGATCGATTTTGGTCAATTGCTTAAAGTCTATGGGTCATCATGAAGGATTCTGATACGTTATTTGGCGTCTAGAATCATATCAAAAAGCAGGACCGCACTTATCATCAGATCAATTGTACAACTAAGAGCGTGATATCGTCGTATTGATTGATGCCATGGGTAAAATCGATCAGCTCTTCATAAATTTGATTCCTCAACTCCTCGGCAGAATTAGCATGCGATTTGCAGACGATATCAAGCAGATGCCGCTCGCTAAATTCATCGCGTTGAATGTTAATTGCCTCTGTAATACCGTCGGTGTACAGGACTAGAAAGTCTCCTCTCCTGATTTTGATTCGTTTCTCTTCGTAATCATAATCAGGAAGCACCCCAATTACCAAACCGCTTTGCGTAAGATAGCTGCAGGTTATATCCGACTGCCGATGGATGGGATAATTATGTCCTGCATTCGTATAAGTAAAAGTATATTTTTTAAAATCGAGAATACCATAAAAAAAGGTTGCAAATTTCTCAGCCGATGTCGATTTAGAAATTTGATTATTTATTTTTGATGTGACATCCGACGTGTTTGTGCTATTCGCTGCAATCGAACGGAATGTCGCTTGCAAATTCGACATTAAAAGAGCACCTGGTATACCTTTACCAGAGATATCTCCGATCGCTATCCCAAGCCTATGATCATCGATCATGATGAAATCGTAATAATCGCCACCGACTTCCTTCGATGGGACGTTTAGTGCGGATATCTCGAATAATGTGCCCTGCGGAATCGAATGAGGCAACAACATCCTCTGAATTTCGCTACTCAAGGCGAGTTCTTCTTCAATACGCTGTTTTTCTAATTTTTGTTCATGTAATTCTGAGTTTTCCAGAGCGATGGATATCTGATCAGAGAGCGCTTTGAGACTTGTAATATCCTCAGTTGAAAATTTTGTATCGTCTACCCTTTTCCCAATGCACAATATACCGTTTAATGCGTTATGATGACAGAGCGGGAAGAATAACTCTGCATTAATATTCTTTATAATAGCAAATTCTCTCTGGTCGACTAAGTTCAGATCGACTTCATCGGCGCTTAATGGCTCTTTAATGCAGGTCATTAAGGAGATGAACGGACTGTTTTTATCGAAGATGTTTTCATTGGGTTTGTCCGATAAAGGCGGTTCGACGATATACTCCGATTCTCTCGTGCTCAGGATCAATCGTACTTGCTCAAGCTTCATCATCTGTTTGAGGTTCGAGATGACTTTGTGCTTTAGTTCATCGATCTCGATGATGTGAAGTAAATCATGGGAAAGTTCTTGTAGAATTTTTCTGTTATCGGTCTTTTCTTGTTCGAATAGCTTTTGGACAATCCTCTCCAGATAGCTGAGAACAGGTTGAAAGAAAATGATTGCCAAAATAAGAAATATAATTTCTATTGCCGGAACATTAACACCAAAAAGTGAATTGAAAATATGCTTCGCCTGTCCGTATATGAGAAGGTAAATACCCACCACCAAACCCGAAGTGATTGAAAATATAATTCCTCTTCGAAAAAACATGGTGATATCTAAAAATTGATATTTAATTATCGATAGGATTATGGCAACGGGTCCTATGATTAGTGCGAGAAGAATAACACCGTGCATCCAGAAATCAGCGATTTCTATAGCCAGTAGTTGAGGCACGGCGATTCCGATGATGTAAAGACCCACGCTTATAATGATTCCCCAGAAGATGACTTTGGCCCGGCGATGAAGTGGAGGACTTTTTATCTCCTGGTAACCCCGATACATAATAAATGCCGCAAGGATGAAGTAAACAATATTAATAAAGGAGAAGATTAGTTTTTGAAATTCGTAAATATAACTCAACAACGATAATATTAAATTAAATACGAGGAAAATAGGCTGTAAAAATATCCGTGAGCCTCCGCTGGTTAACTCAATCAACGCAAGAATCGATTCGGGACTTTTAAAAATGAGTACGATTGTCATTCTCACTAAATGAGGTAAGAACAGTAAAGGGGTGATTTTATAGTAATATTGAACAAGTTGATTCTCTTTAGGAAATAGCATAGAGAAAAGCAGCAACTGCGGAAAGAAAAATTCCCAAATGAGAAAGATTTTATGAAACAGAGAAAGATCAAATTCACTTGCTGCTGGAACCTGCTGAATAAGCAAACTAAACGATATCATAATCGGCACTATGGCGGTAAAAAACATCATCGAACCTGTGACCCGGTTTAATCGCCGATTCGGGTTGTCTCTGAAGATCAGTATACCCAACAATAGAATGAGTACACCCATTGTCAGGTAGATGACGGATATGAATTGCATCGAGTTCATTAAAACAAAGTTAATATATTTTGTAAATTAGTCAAGTGGAAATTTATACAATTCAGAAAAAAACATTGATTCTTATCCAAAAATCATTTAATTTATCAGGATGAAATCCTTAATAACGATCACATTAATCTATCTTTTCTCTATTGGTAATGAAGCGATCGATGGCAATCGCCTCAATAATCCTCAATCCATTTCTGTCGATATTGAAGGGAATTTGTATATTGCCGATACCGATAATAACCGTATATTGAAATTGAAAGTAGACGGTACTCCGCTGACAATAGTCGGAGGCTTTGGATGGGGAAAAGAACAATTCGATACACCCCTCGATATATGTGCAAAATCACTTCTCGATGTATTTATCGCTGATTTTAATAATCAAAGAATTGAACGTTACGATAAGGATTTAAATTACATTTCTTCCTTGTATCCCTCCGATTCGGGGGACCCTAATATGACGTTCGGATACCCCTCAGCGGTCTCCATTTCTCAACATGGCGAATTGATCATTATCGATTCGGATAACAATCGACTAATCAAGATCAATTCATTCGGTGAATCAGAATTAAGCTTTGGCGATTTTGCAGGCGGTTCAGGGAAATTGGATGATCCTGCACAAATCGATATCAATAGTAAAGACATGATCTATGTAACCGATCGTGCAGCGGGTAAAATCATCTGTTACGATTATTTTGGTAACTATTTGTGCGAACTGGGCACATCGGTTCTGGCGAAACCTTATGGTATTTTTATTGATAATGAAGACATGATCTGGATCTCTGATGTGACGTTAAAAGAAATTTTTATATTCTCTTCGTATGGAGATCTTCACGGTCGAACCAATCGCATCGATATATATAACAGTTTCATCAATCCTAAAGATATTGTCGTCATAAAAAACAGAGTGTTCGTGCTTGACGAGAATAAAGTTCATGTATTTAAAATCCACATCAGCCAATAGCGTATACAAAAGATCGAACTGACAAGATGTAATTTGTATTCGCCTAAAAGCGTATCATATGTTATATTTAAATTTCCTCAGGATGGCTGAATACATGACGCACCACCATAAACCACAACATTGGGGTGTAACAACGCACACCCTCCTGATAATATCTGAATCAATGGAGATATCGGATGAAAACGATCATTGAACCATTTCGAATTAAGGTAGTCGAACCGATCCGCATGACAACACCTGCCGAGAGAGAGGAAATCCTGCTGAACGCCGGATACAATCTGTTTATGATCAAGAGCGACGATATTTTAATCGATCTTTTGACTGACTCTGGTACTGCAGCGATGAGCGATTCTCAATGGGCTTGTATCATGCGAGGTGATGAATCGTATGCAGGAGCACGAAGCTTTTATAAATTTTTCGATGTTGTTCAAGCGATCACCGGTTTTAAACATATCATTCCGACTCATCAGGGCAGGGCAGCAGAGCGTATCCTGTTTGAAATCATTGCCAAGCCTGGCACCTATTTTCCTTCGAATACTCATTTTGATACGACTCGTGCCAATATTGAGTATCATAATGCTAACGCCGTCGATCTGGTCATACCAGAGGGTAAGGATCCGAAGGTGATCCATCCGTTTAAGGGGAATATCGATCTCACACGTCTCGAAAAGTTTATCGATGATACGGATCCTGATAACATCCCCATCTGTATGCTCACCGTGACGAATAACTCAGGAGGGGGACAACCGGTGTCGTTAGAAAACATCCGAGCCACGAAACGACTGCTTGAACGATATAAGATTCCATTGTTTTTAGATGCCTGCCGTTTTGCGGAAAATGCTTATTTTATTAAGAAACGCGAACCGGGCTACGGTGATAAATTGTGCATCGATATTGCACGGGAGATGTTCTCTTATGCCGATGGATGTACGATGAGTGCAAAAAAGGATGCTTTGGTCAACATCGGGGGTTTTTTGGCATTGAATGACGATACCCTTGCGACTAAAGCGAGGAATGTCTTGATTGTGACAGAAGGCTTTCCTACGTACGGGGGATTGGCTGGCAGAGACCTGGAGGCCATTGCACAGGGATTACAGGAGGTGCTGGACGAAGATTACCTGCACTACAGAATCCGCACCGTGGAGTACATGGCAGAACAGTTGGATCGATTAGGTGTCCCTTATCTAAAACCTGCAGGCGGTCATGCTATTTATCTTGATGCGAAAGAGTTCGTTCCTCATATACCGCCAGAGCAATTTCCTGGACAGGCGATCGCCTGCGCGTTATATCTCGATGGGGGCATACGATCGTGTGAGATCGGAAGTATCATGTTCGGGAAAACAGATCCATTGACGAAATCACATATCGGCCCGGATATGGAATTGGTTCGTTTAGCATTCCCTCGACGAGTATATACTCAGAGTCATTTTGATTATACCGTCGAGGTCATTGGAAAGGTGTTCGAAAAAAGAGATCAATTACGAGGTTTCCGTTTCACTTACGAAGCACCCATGCTGCGGCATTTTACCGCACAATTCGAAAAGGTGTAGTTCGACTCCTCAATGTCCTGCATCTAATTTCGTTTCTCGGTCGAGCGTATTCGAAACCTCTGACGTAGATCCTTGATCGGAAGAAATGTCCCCCTCCAGTAGCAGGTAATGGGTCACTATGCACAGGAGGCTGAGTAACTTACCGTGCCGAAGCATACTACAGGATTACCTTGTTATTATCTTCACCAATTCTCGGGTACCCAAAGTTTAATCGCATGATATCTTAATATTTGTTGATTGAGATCCCTCCGTTCACCGTTGATAAACCGATTTTCCCGCCGCCTCCGTTGATATCTCCCTCGATGTTCTTCTTTAACAGCTTCCCTTTAATTGTAAGCGGTAAATCCGTATTAATGGCCCCGTTAATCGTGGAAACATGGACAGATGCTGCTATCTCTTCGTATAAACGTAATTCTATGCTTCCGTTAACGGTTCTCATCTTTACTTCCTCACTCTCGTCTAATGATTTGAGTGTGGCCTCGATGCACCCGTTTGTGGTACGAGCATCGATAGAACCAGCTGATCGCATTAAACGAATTTTGCCATTAATCGTACTCGCTTTTGTAGAACCGCTGACATTTTCTACGACTAAGCTTCCGTTCATCGATTCGAGTTCTGTATCTGTATTCAACGGTACTTTTACTCTAAAGTTAATGACCGGAGGATTATGTGAACCAAATATCCAATCCCAAAAATTTGTTCCACTTTTCTGTGAAGGGCACACAGGCACAATCGATAATCGATCACCCGATTTTTCGATAGCGATATCGATCGTGTCCAGTAGTTGCCTGGCTTCTCTGCTGGTCGATTCCGTTACGATAATTTCAGCGTAAATATCGACCTGATCTTTTTCCCACGATTGTAATTCGATATTTCCGTTTGTACTCTGTATATAGACACTGCCCTCAGGCTTAAAATCGATCGTTTCCCTGTACTCTTTCTTTTCCGTATCGGCATATGTCGGAATCGAAAGGCTTAATAATATAAGACCGATCAATATATTTTTAATTTTCATGACTCACCTCTCATCATCAATTCCACAGCTCAATCTTCATCTCTTATTACGAAAAGGAGTAGATATAGTTGCATAAATTTGATGATAAACAGATTATTAAATCCCAACATTAATGTAACGAACATTAAACAGATTAATCTGAGGCAGGGCAGATGGAGATAATCAGTGAAGATAGGGGCATAAAAAAAGGCTGCCTTGAGATGAAGTTTAAACGGCAGCCTGTTCAATGAAATGGTGTTTAAAAATTTATACCAAAGGATATGCGGTGCGAATTACCCAGATCGGAAGTGAACGGAACATAGGCGTAATCGATTAGATAGCGTTTTAATTTCATACCAAATCCTCCCTGCAGAGAACGTTCCTCATAGCCGGTCAGGTATCCGATACGAAAAGCGAATAACCTTCTTATTTCATATTCCAATCCGAAATGAGCATGAAATGCTGCATCAAATACCTGAATGAAATCGGCGACCACGGTGAAACGGCCGTATGCATTCAATGGTAAAGAATACCCAACGCCAGCTTTTGCCCAGGTTGGTAAAGTCGTACTTTCCTCTTTAAATTCAGACATTTTACCGATGTTTTGGATGACGGCACCGAGATGCAATCCCTGTATCGGGGTATGATAGAGGATTCCAATATCTGCAGCGACTCCGTAGCTGCTCTCGAGATATATTTTTTCGTATAAATATTTCAGCGTTAACCCCCAATGAACATCGTCCCGAAATTTCCTGGAATAGGATATACCTACCATGATATCATGGGCATCGATGGTATAGAGCGGATCAGTAGTCGGATTTACTCTTCTCTCGATGCCATCGACATGTGTGGAGACGAAACTCAGTCCTATATGATGCGACTTCACACCGAAGGTGTAGGCCATGCAACTATGTGTAATATCCTGGAACCAGGTGTTATGCGTGAACATAAACTGAGCTTTTTGCAGAGATGCTAATCCAGCAGGATTCCAATAGGTTGCGCTCGCATCGTCAGATAGTGCGGTGAACGCTTCACCCATTCCGATGGCACGACTGCCGGCCCCGATCTTTAAAAAGGCCAGGCCCGTGTTTCCAGAATTTACTTCGGCTGAACTCGAAGCCACAACATAAAAAGAAAGTAGGATGAATATAAAAAATTTAATCTTCGTCATTGTTCGTTCTCACTCGTCATGGTTACATATCTGTCTAATGGATCTTGTTTAGGATTATGTCACGTCCCAATTCAAACTTCGAGCAGGTTTTGCTCCGGTTTAAAAAATAAAATACCAACTCATCACGTGTTCGCTGGAAATATCATAATCTCGGGTAACGAGCGCGTATTCGATTTTTGAAGCTTTACCAAACAAGCTGAAGAGGTAGCCTGCTCCGGCTGAAAAGTTGCCATTATTTAATCCCATCCTGAGCGAGACCTTATCGATCGGTAATGCTTCTATTCCAAGATGATATTGTCCTTCGAGTTGATCGTTATCCGCATAATCGAACGCTAACAGTACGTTTTTCGCCGGCCATCTTAGCGCCACACCACCCCGATATGTTCGCGGGAAATGATCGATCTTATCGATGTCTTTATCCCATACTTCATCGGTCTTCCAGTCGTACTTAGCGTTGATATCTTTTATCTGAAATCCAAGTGTTATATAGTCGCTTGGTTTAATTAATATTCCAAAATCCATCCCGAAGCTTTTATCGGTGATGGCAGAATCATCAACTTTTAATTTTGGAAATCGATTGTACAGCACCTTACCTGTTATCCCTATTCCCAAAAATTTGGCGGGACTGATACCGAAGGACATGGTGAACGCATTTTCATCATTTGAAAATTCGCCTATCGACTGTCCGTTCAACCCGCGTCCGTCGATATGATCGACCCCGGCGTAAATCCAGTTGATGGCGAGACCTGCATTAAAAGGCTGTTCATCTGAATCGGGATCGACTTTAGGACGAATACTCTGTGCATACCCGAGAAAACCGTATGTTCTATCGAGTGATAAAATGCGATAGCTGGCCATGAAATGATGCTTTTCAAGAAACGGCATACCACCAGGATTATAAAAAGAGGCTTCAGGTCCATCGGCGATAGCGGTAAAAGCTCCTCCCAAACTCATGGCTCGCGCCCCGACTCCCATTCTCAAAAAGGCACCTGTAAATACACCGTCGTTTGATTGTGCAGCTGCTGTCAGAGTTACTGATGCAGTACAAAGTGCAATCAGAGTAATACGTAGTAACTGTTTCATATTCATACTTCTCTATCTCTATGGTTAATAATATCGACGACCAGATAATGCTGGCGCTGATCAGTCAAATATGAGCAATTTGCCCCAATGTGTTCCATCGTCCTCTAAGATGAGTTGATAAAAATAAACACCATTGGCTACGAGCCTGCCGTCGGCTGTTTTACCATTCCAAATTTCGGTGAAATCTGAATTACCGGGACGCGATTTATTTTCTACCACCGTTGTCACAAGCTCCATCGCGTAGGTAAAGATCCGCAGTGTTACACGGGTTGAATTTAGCGTGTTATACTGGAACCGCACATGACCATCACCACCCAGTTGATTATGCCTTAAAGGTGAGAATGGATTGGGATAGGCGTAAGTCCTGACTTCTCCTTCGACACCGGTGCGTTTGAAGGCTCTGTAAATTTTCCATGTAAATCCATCGTCCCCGGTCGAGGCGAGTCCGTCACCAGTACCTACCCACAGCACGCCGGGTTTGGACACCCCGGCTGAATACACTTCATTCGAATAGATGCGTTCATCGATTTCGTAATCCACAATGGGCGGAAATACTGCCCAGGTCTCGCCACCGTCAATTGACTTGAATAGCCCATTGATGGCGCATGCATACACCACGGAGTCCTGAAATGCAAAATTATAAACCGATTCACCACGTAAACAGGTCTTCCAGGTGTAGCCGAAATCCTCGGATTTCGAGACCCCTCTGAATTCCGAAGTATCCTCGGATTCACTGGTCGTCTCCCATGTGGCAGCCCAGATAATGTTTTTGTCATCATATTTCTGATGTGCAATCGCAAGAATCCAGTTACCTGAAATCGGAGAATCCTGATTTTGATGATTGAAATTAACCCAGGTGTTGCCTTGATCCAGCGACTTGTTAATTCCGCCCGCAGTTCCTATCCAGAGGACACCGTCTTCATATGAAGCGGAGAATGGTCGATGATTCAGGTACTCCAGCGGATCAAAATTGTATTCATCCGGTGTGATCGTTTGCCAAACGACGTCGAAATTGGGCGATAACCAGTCAGGATCATTCCAATCGGACCCCGTTACACGCAGTCCGCCCCCGAAACTGGTGATCCAGACGGACGAGTCGACGACGACAATGTCCCAGGTCGTGTTCTGAACCGGCGTATTACCTGGCTGTGCTAAATGTTTCCAGTTTAAGCCTCCGTTGAGACTATAGGATAACCCTCCCCCTGCCTGAAAGCTTCCCAGCGATGTGGTCGTATCGAAAACCGTGGCCACCCAGATCACGTCGCGTTCCACCCAAAATGCCGATACTCCGCCTTTTCCCAGACCATGCTTCTGGCTAAATGTCGTCCATTGTTGAGTCGCCGTATTATATTTGCTCAGACCAGAACCCGTACCCAGCCAGATTAGTGAACTGTCGTCGAACTCCTGAACCAACATATTACTGATCCCATTGCTTCTTAGTTCTGTGTATGGCTGCGGTTGGTCCATGATCCAGGTATTTTTCAATAGCACCTGTGTGTGGCCCTGATCAACCAGTAAAATTATTAAGATTAGTCCAAAATATTTCCTCATTGCATGCAATCCTTAAAATCGATTAATTCGCAACTGTAATTACATGTTCCTTTGGTTCACTCTTGAAGTTTTGTAAATCGACTGCCTCGAAAACGAACAGGTAATCTCCGGTGGGGGTGTTCGATGGTAACGAAATGATGATCGAATAACGACCGTCATTTGCGGTTTCATCCCCGTTGTCTTCAGTATCACCATCATCGAGAAGCTTAAACGGATTTCCGGACGATGGAGAACCATCTGGTTTGTAACTGTTAAAATATACTTCGCGGACATCATTAAGTCCCTGCGGATCAGAAACCGAGATCTGAAGCGTTGCTAATGCCGATTTATTTTTTAATAGCCGCATTGTATCCGGTGCGACAAGATTAAAGAGGATCGGGGGATCATTATCCGATTGAATTACGTCGATCACAGCGGTCCATGGATGGCTGCTGTTACCTGCTTTATCATGCGCCTGAATTCGAATGGTAAATTTTCCGATCACATTGCGTGAAAATTTTGAGCTGAGAGCATACGAATAGATGCCATCACCTGCACGCAAGTCGCCGTTGCTCTCATCATCATAGAGTAATGCAGAGAAGTTCGGGGTCGTGTTCGTCGGTGCATAAATATCCAGTGAAACTTGAGCAATATCGGTTGCTCCCTGTGCATCGTTCACTGAACTTGTGATTAGGTAGCTGAGATTATTTTTTGTATCGATCTCGTCTGGTGCTGTAACATTGGAAATGGTTGGGGATGTATTCTCAACATCATCGATCACCATCAGCTGATGAGACAGTGTCTCGCTCTGATTGCCGGCTTTATCGGTAGCTTTGAAGACAAACGTGTACTCCCCAGCGACTCCCCTGGCGAAGTCAGCAGTGTATGATTTTGTGTAAACTCCATCCAGAGGGATGATGTCTCCATCCGATCCGCTATCAATAAGCGTGTCGCGTTGAATGATTTGATCAAGATATATATCGACCTCGACACAACCAATGTCCTCTATGCCCTGAGGATCTGAAACCTCAACGGATATGATGTGTTTTATATCCGACCGGATGTACAGGGAAGAAGGGGCTGTGAGATCAGATAAGAACGGCTTTTTACCGACCGGTTCTATCGGATTTTCATCATCACAATTCGCGAAGAGTAACAACAAAGGGAGAGCAAAAAAAATGTATCGTTTCATGAAAAGTCCTTTAACGAACTGATTTAAAATTATGTATTTGTTTTATGCGACTTAATTTAAAAAGTTCCTGCACGTCATCTTGTTGAAAATAGTTTAATTATAAATAATATATTGAGTTATGCGACTAAATTAAATCCTGCAATATATCGTTTAGACGGATATCACGGAGTCCCGTGACAATGTAATCTGCATCGCCGAGCACTTTTTCATCGCGGATCGTCGTCCTTAAAGCGATCACCTTCATACCCGCCTGTTTCGCAGAGCGAATACCAAGCGGGGCGTTTTCAAACACCAGACAATGCTGCGGAACTATGTTTAATTTGCTCGCTGCCGCTAAATAAGGTTCAGGATCAGGTTTCGCATGAGTGACATCCTCGGATGTAATGATCAGATCGAAGTGATCCAGTAAATCATCGTTGACCGCCTTCCTGATGTCTGCAATTACAGCACCTGTGACGAGCGCTATCTTCGGCACATTTTGTTTGATCCAGTTTAAAAATTCTGGTACTTCCGGGTACATTGCCGATTTCGATGTTTGTTGATATATCTGTCGTTTTCGCTTCACCAGTTGATCGATCTCATGATCATCCATCACGATCTGTTTATCAGAAAATATTTTTTTTATGATCTCCCTGGCTCTCGCTCCCTCTTCAACCGCTATTTCACTTATTTTCAGTCTGAGTTTTAGTGGTTTCAATGCAATTTGCCATGCGTGCAAATGATACGGAAGCGTCCTGGCAATGACACCATCGAAATCAAAGAAAACGGCTTCAATCAATTTAGAAACTCCTGATCTATTTATTTAACATCACTATTCTTCGAACTGTAGAGACTGCTGGATTCCTTTAATAGGTCCTGCATACCGGAGACCATTTTGTGTACATCCGGTAAATACCCGTCGAGAATCACGATGCTGTAATATAAATTGTTGACGGATCGAGTGAGAAACTCATCTGTCGGATCCTGTTTGTAAATGGTCAATAAATTTTGAATCAATTCGTTTTTAGGGTTAATTTCCATTATTTTAGGCGTGATCTTAATATCCTGATTGATCGTCTGAAAGATTTTTTGCATTTGAGTCGACATCGTACCATCCGGATTGATCAGAACCGCCGGGCTATCGGTTAATCGTTTCGAGATCTTGACCTCGGTGACCTGGTCACCGAGAATGTTTTTGATTCGTGTGCAGAGGTCGCCAAGATCTCTTTCGTTTATGGCGACGTCCTCGTCTTTAGTTTCTTCCTCTTTTTCGTCACTCGTCAGCGTCGACGGGTCGACCTGATCAACCGATTTTAATTTCTTTTCACTGTAGTTCTCGAGTCCGCTCAATACAAATTCATCAATCGGTTCATAGAGGTAGAGGACTTCAATATTTTTCTTTTTAAAGATCTCAAGATGCGGATTTTGTTCGATCACATCTCGACTCGTGCCTGATAAATAATAGATCTCTTTCTGATCGGTCGTCATTCGGCTAACATAATCACGCAGTGAGGTTAAATCGTCGGATTTCTCCATTTTCGAAGAATTGAAACGCAGCAACTCGGCGAATTTATCGCGATTTTGGAAGTCCATGTAGCCTTCTTTAAAAATGCGTCCGAACTCTTTCCAAAACTCGAGATATGTCTCATGATTACTCTCGGCCAATTCGGTCAGATGCGTTAAGATTTTTTTTACTAACACGTTTTTGATCCGTATGATCTCCGAATTTTCCTGAAGTGTTTCTCGTGAAATATTAAGCGGTAGATCCTCTGAATCGACCACACCGCGTAAAAATCGGAGATATTGAGGCAGTATGTCCTCACAGTGCTCTTGAATAAGCACTCGTTTGACAAATAAATTCACACCAATTTCCCGCGGTGCAAATCCGTACATTTCCAGATTAGTTTTCGGCATATATAGCAGAGCACTGAACTGAATCGGCACATCAGCCTTCAGATGAAGATGGCTGATGGGATCCTCAGAGCTGTTGGTGATGAACTTAAAGAATTCTTTATACTGCTCATCAGTTACCGATGATTTCGGCTCCCTCCAAATGGCTGAGATGGTATTGACCTGTTTCCCGTTGATTTTGATAGGAAAGGGTACAAAGTTTGAATATTTCTTGATGACGTTTTCGATAATCGTCGTTTCCGCAAATTTTGTGGCGTCATCACGGAGGGATACTTCAATCTTTGTACCTCGCGGAATATTTTCCACCGTCGATATCGTAAAGCTGCCTGTACCATCGCTCTGCCATTGGCATGCTTTCTCTTCAGGAAGGTATGATCTAGTGGTCAGCGCGACCTCTTTCCCGGCCATAAAGACCGAATAGAATCCGACTCCGAACTTGCCGATTAGCTCAGGACCTTCCTGATTTTGTTCGGTCATTTTCTTGATGAACTCCGATGATCCCGAGTGCGCGATCGTACCGATGTTGGCTATCAGTTCATCTTTTGTCATACCGATGCCTGTATCGGCTATAATAAATTTCTTTTGATCTTTATCCAGTGTAATATTAATCTCGTATGGCAATTCTGAATCAACGATCTTTTCGCCCCGAATTTCAGCGAATCGCACCTTATCCAGCGCATCGGAACCATTGGATATCAATTCGCGGACAAATATGTCCCGATTGGTGTAGAGCGAATGAACCAGAATATCGAGTAACTGGCTTATTTCTGCCTTAAATTTATATTTTTTCGTATCAGTTGATCCTTTGGTCATAGAACCTCCTTATAAAACTAATCCCATTCAGTGTATTGATTACAGTAAATTTCCACCTGTACTAACTCTGCAATTCCTTCTTCAGAAATTGGCCGGTAAATGAATTTTCAACCTCTGCTATCTCCTCGGGTGTGCCGCAGGCAACGATCTGGCCGCCGCTATCCCCACCTTCAGGGCCAAGATCGATGATGTAGTCGGCCGTTTTAATGACATCGATGTTATGCTCGATGACCACCACCGAATTCCCTCGGTTCACAAGCTCATTGAGTACGTTCAATAACATCTTGATGTCTTCGAAATGCAGTCCTGTTGTCGGTTCATCCAGTAAATAGAATGTGCGACCGGTGCTTACTTTAGATAATTCGGTGGAGAGCTTCACCCGTTGTGCCTCACCTCCTGATAATTTTGTCGCCTGTTGACCCAGATGGATGTAACCCAATCCGACGTCGTGCAGCGTTTGCAGCTTGGAGTTGATCCTGGGTATTTTCCTGAAAAATTCAAGCGCCTCATCGACCGTCATATCGAGCACATCGGCGATCGACTTGCCACGGTACTTAATTTCCAGAGTCTCCCTATTGTATCGTTTGCCCTTACACGTTTCGCAGGTGACGTATACATCAGGTAAAAAATGCATTTCAATCTTGATGATGCCATCTCCCTGACATTCTTCACATCGGCCACCTTTAACATTGAAACTGAAGCGACCCGATTTATACCCCCTGATCTTTGCTTCAGGAAGATTAGAAAATAGTTCTCTGATATACGTAAATACCCCGGTGTACGTAGCCGGATTGGAACGCGGAGTCCTGCCGATCGGTGATTGATCGATATTAATGACTTTATCTATTAAGTGCATGCCTTTAATGTCTTTATAACTCAAAGGTTTCTTTTTACCATGATAGAAATGCTGCAACAGGATAGGATAAAGCGTTTCATTAATCAGTGTGCTTTTCCCCGAGCCGGATACACCGGTCACACAGGTAAAAACACCGATGGGAATCTGAATGTCGATCGATTTGAGATTATTTCCGCTGGCACCATAGAGCGAGAGATATTGGCCATTGGTCTTTCTTCGCTTGCCAGGCATTTCAATTTCTTTCCGCCCGGACAGATAATCTCCTGTAAGTGAATTCAGATTTTGTACAATCTCCTGAGGAGTTCCCATGGCGACGATCTCTCCCCCTCCGATGCCGGCACCAGGACCCAGATCGACTACATAATCTGCGTTTAAGATGGTCTCCCGATCGTGTTCAACGATTATAACAGTGTTGCCGATGTTTTTTAATGTGATCAACGTATCGATTAACCTCTGATTATCACGCTGATGCAATCCGATGGATGGCTCGTCGAGTATGTAAAGAACACCGACTAATTGTGACCCGATCTGAGTCGCTAAGCGAATTCGCTGCGCTTCACCGCCCGAGAGACTGCCTGAAGCACGATCAAGCGTCAGGTAATCGAGTCCGACATTGATCAGAAATCTCAACCTCTCTTTGATCTCTTTAAGTATTTGATGCGCGATGATTTCATCCCGTTTATTCAGTTTCAAACTCTCAAAGAAGTTTTGGATCGATTTTATCGACAATTGAGAGATCTCGTAGATATTATAATGATCAATGCGCACCGCCAACGCTTCTCGGCGCAGACGAGTACCATCACAGGTTGAACACAGTTTGACATCCATAAATTGTTCGATCCACGTGCGGATGTAGGATGAAGATGTCTGATGATATCGTCTCTTAATATTCTTGATCACCCCTTCGTAAGGCCTGGTAAACTCAGCAACCGCCTTGCGGTTTTCACTGGTATAGCGCATGGTGATTTCCTGATTTCCCGTGCCATAAAGAATAAGATCCTGATGAGCTTTGGATAATTTTTCAAAGGGAGCGTTAAGATCGATCTTAAAATGATCTGAGATCGATTCAAGTTGCGTGAAATACCATCCATCACGGGATTCTCCCCATGGCTTGATAGCACCCTGGTTGATGGAGAGACCCTTATCGGGTACAACCAGGTCGGGATCGATTTCCATCGTGGTGCCTAATCCGTTGCAAGTAGGACACGCGCCGTACGGGCTATTGAAAGAGAACATGCGGGGCGCCAGCTCCTCGTACGAGATGCCACAATCGATACACGCGAAATGTTCGCTGAAAAACAGCTCGTCCCCATCGATTACGTCGACGATCACGTATCCACTGCTGAGTCCTAACGCGGTCTCAACCGAGTCCGTCAATCGCGTCTTGATGTCGGATTCGATCTGCAGACGATCGACGATGACTTCAATTTTGTGCTTCTTGTATTTATCCAGACGAATTTCTTCTTCTAAATTAATGATGCTGCCATCGACTCGCACTCGCACGAAACCATCTTTGCGGGCTTCTTCAAATAATTCGCGATATTCCCCCTTACGACCACGAACCAGTGGCGCGAGAATTTGTATCTTGGTAGATTCAGGCAGGCTCAGGACGTGATCGACAATCTGCTGAACTGTTTGCCGCTGAATTTTTTTCCCGCAGTTATAACAGTACGGTGTGCCGATGCGAGCGAATAATAATCTAAGGTAATCATAAATTTCAGTCACAGTCCCCACCGTCGATCGTGGATTTTTACTCGCCGATCGCTGTTCGATCGAAATGGCAGGAGACAATCCCTCGATGTAGTCGACGTCAGGTTTTTCCATCAACCCTAAGAATTGTCGGGCGTAAGCGGAAAGCGACTCGACGTATCGACGCTGACCTTCAGCGTAAATCGTGTCGAATGCCAACGATGATTTGCCAGACCCTGACAAACCGGTAATGACCACTAATTTGTTTCGAGGAAGCTCGAGATCAATATTCTTCAAATTATGTTCTCGTGCTCCCTTAATGATGAGTAACTCTTTTTCAGGCATATAAATATTAAATAAGTTAATCGTTCGGATTGGAAAATAATTATCTTATTCTTCGTCGATCTTTATGTTACCGTCATACATGGTGACACCGTGAGGAATCTTTCCCACAGAGTAACCCATTGGTTTCGTGAATAACGGATCGTCAACTATTTGTTTTAAAAAATTATCCCTAAATTTTGGATGTGCTATACTGGCTACGGCCAACGCTTTCTCTCCTGACGTTAACCCCCGTAGATCTGCGATCCCGTATTCGTTGGCGATCACCACCCCATCGTACGCAGAAGCCGTGAGACTTACACCCTTTGGATGTGCGGGCACGATCTTTGATTCTCCGCGGTGCGTCGTGCTCATTAAAGCGATAATTGGAGTGCCGTATTCAGGATCGTTCAAAGCACGTACGAAGTCCGGCTGTCCGCCGACCCCGCTGTAATAATGTCGGGCATCGATGAAATCAGCCCAGACGTTTCCGTATAAATCCACCCCCATCGCCGTGTTGATGGATATGAACGGACTGTTTTGCCGGATGGTCTCTGCCGAGTTCGTAAAGGCACAGGTTCTCATTTGAACGCTCGCTCTCATGTTGACAAAATCGTATAGTTCCTGTGAACCCATAATCAAACTGGTTGTACTGTAACGCATGTTTTGTCTTTTTCTTCTGTTGGTTACGACGCCTAATTTTTGCAGATACATCAGACCGTCACCGTATAACTCGGTTTGAATGCCCAGATCGTTGTAGTTCGCATCTCGTATCGTACCTACCACGGCGTCGGGTATTTTACCGATTCCTACCTGCAGCGTAATCCCGTCTCTGATGAAATGCCTGGTGATTAGTTCACCGATTCGCCGCTCCTTAGGAGATAAATTATCGAAATCCGGTGCAGGCAGCACATAGACCGGTTTGATACGCTCATCCTCTATCAGGAAATCGATAGAATGTGCATCGATAATGCTCTGACCCACCGTAAACGGCATGCTGTTGTCTAATTCAGCAATGACCAGTTCTGCATGATCGATAGCCGTGTGTATGGCTTCCACTGATAGACCGAGGCTGAATTCACCGGTCATCGGATTCTGACTGACCTTGAAGATCACCACATCCGGTTCATATCGTCTTCCCTTACCTATCAGACTGTCCACATTAGCCAGCGAACAAGGCAGATAGTAGGCCCTCCCTTTGTTGGCAGCATCTCTGACCTGATCGGCGGAAAAGATCGAGTATGTCATCACCCGGTCCTGTAATCCTTCTTCAACATAGGGTACTGGCCCCTGCATGAGTATGTGCACCATTTTCATAAACGGAAGCTTCGGACGCCGGTTTCTAATGGCCTCGGTCAAAGCTTCCATGGAAGCAGTGGGTGAAGCCGCATTTGAGCCGAGATAACAGGTGATCTGTTCTTTCGATTTGAATTTTTGGTGAATGACGTCAGCTATCTGGTCCAGTTTTATGGTTTTAAAATCATGACTCATCGTGAGCTCCATGTATTTATTAGGTTATCATTTAAAAAGGTTTCCACCCTTCGATAATGTTTACAGGGTACGATTCAGCTTCTGCCAGCAGGAGTCGCGTCACATACGATGAGTCATTCTCTGCTTCCAATCTTGCTATCTCAAGTAAAACATGTTCCTGTTTTTTGTCGTGTTTCAAGGCTTCCAGAAAACATGTTTGTGCTTCACCCTTTTGCTCAAGCTCCAGGTGCAATAGTCCTTTCACATAATTGAGAGTGCTTAATTCGTCCGGTTTTAGTTTCGTCGCTTGATCGACGATAAGACGGTTTAGGCTTTGAACCGTGTTGAACGCTAACGAATCGATCTTTTCGATCTCTTTCGGATCAGCGGTCGTATCAAATTTCTTCCTGGCCGCGTTTATTTCAGACCTGGCAAACGAAAAATCAGATATCCCATAGTTATAATAGAGTTGGTGGTCATCATAATGATCCAAAACCTTCTTGAACGACGCTGCGGCTGATTTGAAATTGTTTTCCTTGAACGCAGTTACCGCATGATTAAACTGACGCCAACTTTCAAAAATGGGTAGTTTATACAAGATTATACCAATAATGATGATAATAGGAATAATGAATACTCTTAAATATTTCATGACGGCATCCTTATTTATTGATCCATTCTGCAATCCACTCGTGAACTGTTCTCCACCATAATTTAGCGTTTTGAGGTTTACGAATGAAGTGATCTTCATCAGGGAAATAAAGTAATCTCGATGGAACATTGTTCCGTTGTAAGGCTGTGAACATTTGGAAACCCTGGGTTACAGGGACTCTGAAATCGTTGGCACCGTGAATGACCAATGTAGGAGTCTTAAAATAACGTGCATAGTTTGATGGCGACCATTTCTCGAATAATTCGGGATTTTCATACGGTGTACCACCGAATTCCCACTCAGGAAACCATAATTCCTCGGTTGTTCCGTACATGGATCGTTGATCGTAAACACCAGAATGCGTCACCAGTGCATCGAAACGGTCTGTATGACCCGCGATCCAATTGATCATGAATCCACCATACGATGCTCCGGCAGCTGCCAGCTTCTCCCGATCGATAAATTCGTATTTGTCGATGAGATAATCGAGCCCGGTCATCAGGTCCTGATAGGGACCACCACCCCAGTCTTTGCTTACCGCTTTGCAAAATTCACTACCGTAACCCCTTGATCCTCTGAAATTGATCATGGCGACAACATATCCCTGCGCTGCAAACATCTGCGCGTTCCAGCGATAGTGAAATTGATCCGCCCACATCCCCTGGGGACCGCCGTGAATCAGAAGTATCAGTGGATACTTGCTATCGGATTCAAAGTAGGGGGGCTTCAACAGCAATCCATGAACACGCCGTTCGTCGAAACTCGCATACCAGAAATCTTCGACGTCGTTCATCACGAGCCGATTCAATTCGTCCTTGTTAAAGTGTGTAAGCTGCTTGATTCCTCTTCCGTTCGCATCAGAAACATACAGCTCGGCAGGTAAATTAATGGATTCAGACAAAAATACAATCATCTTGCCGTTCTTCGCCAATCGAAATTCGGAATTATAATTGTCGGTGATCAATTTGGAGATCTTTTTATCCTTCATTCGTAATCTGTAAATCACGTTGCGACCTTCATTATAGGCGTTGAAATAGATATAATCACCATTCGGTGAAAATTCAAAGGAACCGATAGATCGATCGAACTCATCGGTCAGGTTGGTCTTTTCCTTGCTCTCGCGTTCCAGCACAACAATATCATACTGGTCAGCTTCGTAACCTGGTGTGGCCATGGCCCGGTATGCGATATATTTACCATCCGGTGAATAGATGGGGTGATTATCCGTCGCTTTATTCTCAGTTACTTTTAGAGGTGTGCCGCCTTCTATCGAGGTCGTGAAGATATCGTTATTCGTCGAAACCGCAACGACGCGATCGATGTTTCTTACAAATGCAATCTCCTTACTATCGGGTGAAAAGGTGAAGTCATTATCACTACCGAGGTCGAGCGGAGGCGTGTCGTGATCGCCTGGTGATAGATCGATACTCGTTCCTTCTTTTATGTCGTACAAAAACAGATGCGACCGTTTTCCGTCTAACCAGTAATTCCAATAGCGATAGAATAATCCATCGATTATTTTGGCGCTTACTTTACTCTCCTCTGCATCCTTACCCGGTAAAGATGACACATTTTCAGAGGAAGGATTGATCTCTGAAGTGTAGGCGATGTATTGACCATCGGGCGACCAATCAAAGTCATTGATGCCGGATTCGATGTCTGTCACTTTCTGCGCCTCGCCGCCGAACGCAGGAATGATGAAAAGCTGCGGCGAACCGTCGCGATTCGATAAAAATGCGATTTTTGCCTCCACAGGACACCATTTCGCATGATAATCGTTTTTCGGATGCGTGGTAAGCTGTTTCACGTCACCGTTATTCAAGTTGACGATCCAGACATCGCGATTCTGAGAATTGTCCTGCATATTGAAACGGGTGACGGTGAACGAAGCATATCTCCCATCATTCGAAATATCGAGTTCTGTGATGCGTCGCATGGCAAATAGATCGTCAGCATCGATTGTTTTCTTCGATGATGAATGTACCATCGCTGAATTGAAAAGAATAATGAACAATAAACATAGGACAGATCGTTTCATCTGTTGCCTCCAGGTTAAAAATTCACTTGTTCAAGGGGAAGAATTTACAAAGTAAATAATATACTAACTTTAGTCCATATAAGCAATATTTTTTTGAGTTAATTAACATGCTCAATTTAATAAAGTTATTTTAATTTTTCAATTCGTCGTATTAATTGAAACTTTTTTTTGTATGGTAAAAAATATTGACACGAATGTTACAAATTTCTATATTAGATAATAATAAGTAGACGCAGATGCATGAGTCATATCTTACTCGCAAACAATGAAAAATATTTTTATTACAGGTCCGATGAGGATCGGAAAATCGACTATCATTAAACGAATCTTGAGCCAGAAATCTCTGGATCGATTCGTGATCGGTGGATATTTTACGATGCCAATCGTTGAAAATCATCAGATTGTCGGCTATGCCATTCGAGATATGAACGGTATGTCCTATAATTTCGCCCACATCAAATTGGATAGCGATATGATGTTCGATAAATATCGAATCGATGTATCGGCTTTCGATGATTGTGCCGCGGCGATACTCAATCAATCGATAAAGGAATCCGATCTTATCGTGATCGATGAAATCGGTGTGATCGAGAAAGACGCGGCTATTTTCAAGCAGACATTGTCTTTATGCTTGAACTCAGACGTGTTGTGCATCGGCGTTTTTCAGCAAAGAGCATCATGGTTCAAGGAGATGATCGCAATACACGAGGATACCCTCATTTGGGGTGTAACGGAAAAAAATCGATCTTTGATGCATGAATACATTTTACAAGAAATGAAAAAATAGTAAAATTCAAAAAATTACTTGACTATTTTGTATTAAATATTTATTTTTATCTACGTAATTCTTTATTTTTTAGTCATTAAAATATATATTCTTCCCCCTTTATTTATATAGAATTCAAAAGGTTATTGATATTATTAATTTGTCAAGCGATATCAGATTTCGATTATTAACGGACACGTACTCAACTGGACAAAAACTTCTTTGCACTGCCTTCTTTGATCCTCTCCAGTTATTAAATACCTGCCGATGCGGAGTTTATGTATGATTGACTCGAATATTAAATTGTTAGCGATTGGTTTTAATTACTGGGAAATTAATAAAATAAATAATTCTTTCGCCGGGAAAATACATAATTTCGATTTTGATTTCGCTGTATCGATTCGCGATAGCCTGTACCGGTTGGATATCGCTAATTATAATATCATCATCCTCAACATAAATTTAAATGAAATTGATGATATCGTTTCCTTAAGGGAAGCTTATAAAAAAGTTGATAACTTAAAAACAGTGTTGATCGCGAGTGCAGAGGAATGGAGTACTTTGAGTTCATTTGGATTTGAATCGTTTGAGACGATTTTGAAAAACGGAGACTATTACGAAAACCTGACTCAGGTCATTAAAGGGATCATCGATGAGAGTCGAGATCCGTTTTTAAGCTCCTCCAGGATATCCAAATCCTTTTTACCCAATCTTGTCGATGCGATGCATGAAGAGCTCGTTGCGGTTGGTGTCGATTACCGCATCAGGAACGTTAATAATAAGGTGTTAAAGAAATACAAATTGAAATCCACCGACGTCATCGGAAGGTATTGCTATGAGTTTTTTTATAAAAGCGACAGGCCGTGCAATGATGAAAATCGACCATGTCCTTTGAAGCAAGTGATATCATCCGGTCAACGTTTTGATGTAATACACTATTTTGAAGGTCAATCAAAAAATAAGGAAAATCGTTTTAATATTTCTGCCTTCCCTACGTATAACGAATTCAATACAATCGTTCAGGTTTACCTGGTCATCGATGAAGAAAATAAGAATACCGAATACAAGATCGACCAGACATTCCTCGCGTCTTTGCTCGAAGGGATGAACGAAGGTTTCGTCTTTTTCGATTCCTCTAACAACGTCGTTCTCATCAATAAGACAGCGGAGAGTTTATTGGACTTGTCGCGTGATGCTGTCCTGGGTAATACGATCTTCAAGCTGCCGCTCGGTAAAGGTCTCCATTGGCTGGGGAAATTACTTCAGGAGGCAAAAACACGATATCTGACACCATCGGCTATTAAGGTCATCTATGCGGAGAGACAGTTACTGTTTAAATTTAATCCGCTGTTCGATGAACAGAATAATTACATTGGTGGCTTCCTTTACATCACTGAAAATTACGACAATGATAGGCAATCAGGCTTCGAAAGTGACCTGGTGGATATTAGTAAATTTTTCTCAACTAAAATAGTCGCCGAAGGATAATACCCTCAATCCTGCTGTAAGGTAATTTATTATCAGAATTCCGCCCGGATTTATAAACCGCTAACCACTCACACCGTCCTCCCTTTAATCGCGTGAATAAATAAAGTTTGGAATTACCCCTCATATTTGCTATAATAGTTTTGAGTGATATTCCTCGCAAGAAAGGGGAGTACGTTCAGACCGAAAAATATTCTTTTTAACTCAATAAAATACATACCTTTATAGCGTCAGACAGGTATTGGCCGATGTTCAGAATAGGAATCAGTCATATTAACTCACCGCAAGAACGATTTTTCGCACCAGGTGCTGAATTTTTACTGGTCTGTATCTTGCTCATGACCATCTTGCCTGTGACGACGTTCGATTTGCTACATGGCTGTTTACATGCCGCTCCGAATGACATTCTTATCAACCATGATGCAGCGAGCGATGAAGCAACTCAACCTCTGAGCGGGCATGGGTTCAATGGAGCTGAGGACTCGACATCCCTCCGTCAAATCTTGGATAAAGCTGTCAAATTGAGGGAGAGCGGTAAGCACAAGGCTTTATTATTAAGAAAATTGGATTGGGATCGATCTGAAAAATATTTTGGACGTATCCTGGAAAGCGATTCCACATTTGATGATGTCGTGTTTCAATATGCCGTGTTGCTGCGGTATCGCGAAAGATATGAGGACGCGATCGATCTGGTCTATCGCCAGATTGCGATTAAACCGAACCTCGTTGAGCCAAGGGTTGAAATATTTCGGTTTTTTCGACATTTAATCAACGCTCGTAAATATAAACAGGCTCTCTCGTGGTTAAAAAAACGTTCCTCGCAGAGTGAGGCGAATTACGCAATGGGTGAACTGTATCGCAAACAGGGTAAATATAAACTAGCCGCAGAAACCTTTCAAAAACTGCTCTCCGATGATCAGATATTATCTAAAATTCCAGTCTACTCCTCTTTTTGCCGCCTTTGTATAGCAACTGACCAGCCGAGACTCGTGTCTGCTTACTATTGGAAATCGATCGCCGAAATAAGAAATTATGTGGACGCCACCCTTGTTTTTGAAGATTTGAAATATATTGCTTCCGACGATGAACTGCGTAAATTCCTTTCGCAGCAAACGGTTTCGGGACTACAATCATTTGTGTCTGATTTTTGGAGCAGACGAAATCCTATACCTGCAGCACGCGTTAATCCACGAATCGTCGAACATTTTAATCGGATCGTTTATGCAGAAAAATATTATGAATACTATGGTTTTCGAACGGCGTTTACAAATCCGGATAGATTAGGATATTTTAAATTTAATAAAATATATGCTTTAAATAGAGAATTTAACGACAAAGGTGTGATCTATATAAGACATGGGAAACCTGATGATCGCGTCGTTTCGTTTGGGGATGAAGTACCGTCGAATGAATCCTGGCTCTATTTTGAGACGAACCACAGCCCACGAATGATTTTTCATTTTACCTTGTTTAACACCCCGAATTTTTGGCGGGTGACACCGATCATCGAAGATCCGGTGATGCTGGAGGATCGCCTGGGTTGGGATGAGATCTATTTTCGAATGCTTAATTCGCAGAATGTGGAACAACTATCGATCCGACAGGAAATGGCCTTGAAAAATCAAAAATCGTTGTTGGATGGGTTGAATAGAGACAGGCATACATGGAGCAAGGACACGCGTCCGCTGGAAATGTCGTTCTATACTGCCAGCTTTAAAGGCGATTCCGTCGATACAATTTTCGAAATCTATCAGGGTTTTGACATTCCGGGCTCTGCTAAGGCGCGATCAGGCGAAATCGTTGATCTTGAAAACGGTTACACTATTCAACACTATGATCTGACTTTAGTCGATTCTCTGTTACGACGCAATCATTATAATGATCAGGTCGATGATTATTCAGACACCTTCAGGAGCAGTGTCGATCCGGATTCCTACGTCGTATCCCTCTACGCCCATATTTTTGAGTCCGACTATATCGGTGGGTATAAATTCAGGATCATCATACCGGATTACGCCTCGAATGATTCATTAAATATTAGCGATCTGCAGTTAGCATTCGACATCTCCACATCAATCAGCGACTATTATGATGAAAAGCAAGGCATATATATCTACCCGAATCCGAAGCTTGCGTTCGAGAGAGAGACTCCGGTGTACGTTTATTTTGAGATCTATAATTTACACATAGACGAGGATGGAAACACTCAGTTCCTAATTGAGTATAATCTTACATTATTAAAGGCTGATGAATCATTTTTTTCATCGATCCTTAACGTCTTCGGCAAGGACCCGAAGACATCGATCACCACCTCCATCCAGAGAGAAGGAGAAACAGAACGGTCGAATGAATACATCGCATTGGATGTGTCTAATATGGCAAAAGGATTTTATAAATTAAGCGTTACCGTCAGAGACAGAAACAATGCATCATCAGTCGCAAAAGAAAGAGTCATTAAAATTTATTGAAAGCACCTGCATGAAGAAAATATTGCGACGAATTCTATATGTTATCATCATTCTCATCGTTGTCATCAGCGTATCATGTGTAGGATTTCTAACGATGATGCCCACGAGTCAATCGTTGCATCAGCGTATCGATCGTTTTCCCGTCACTTCACTTCCTCTTGACCAGAGTGCAGAGATCTACTGGAGTGAACACCTTATTCCGTTTATCGAAGCACAGACTGATCATGATGCTGCTTTTCTTCTCGGCATGGTCCATGCCCATTTGAGATTAGGACAAATGAGCCTGATACGCCGGGTTGGTCAGGGACGATTCGCAGAGAGCGCCGGTCCCCTGGTCGCAAAGGTTGATCAGACTATTCGAATTTTGAATTTTGGGGAGGCAATCGATAGCATCAAAATGATTCTGCCCGATGAGACGAGAAAGTGGTTGTCTGATTACAAGGACGGAATTAATTTTTACCAATCACGAAACCCGCAACGACCCATCGAAATGAAATTGTTAGGGATCGAATATGAGGATTGGACAGTGGACGATATTCTGCTGATCGGACGATTAATCGGCATCGATATCAATTGGATGAATTGGTTCCAATGGTTACCGTTGCAGGGTAAGCCGTTTTATCATGAGTTATGGAACCGGTATGTGGACATCGGATGTAATTCCAGTCCCAGCTTCAAGGTAATGACCTCTCCAACGGATGAAATTATGTTGGCCAGCGCTCGTACCGGCAGCAATGCGTTCGTGCTATCCGATAAAATGACAACCGACCACAGTGCCTACCTGGTGAGTGATCCTCACCTGGGTCTCACCATCCCGAATACCTGGATCATAGGCGGGTATAAATCTCCCTCGTTTCATGTGATCGGGCTGATGTTCCCGGGCATACCGATGGTACTTCTCGGCAGAAACCCGGCTATTGCCTGGGGCGGAACAAATATGAGGAGCGCGAGCAGTGATCTGTATCGGGTGAAGGAAGAACATGAAGCCATCGAATCGCATCAGGAGATAGTGAAGGTACGATGGTGGTCCGATCGTACCATCACCGTCCGCAAGTCGGAACTTGGACCTATCATTACCGATTCACCATTAATCGAAACCACAGACGACCGTATTCTGGCCATGCGCTGGGTTGGTCATCAGCCGTCCGATGAGTTTACAACGTTCTTGAGAGTGAATCAGGCGGAAAATTGGGATGAATTTGTCCGCGCGTTCGATAGCTACGCGGTCTCCGGTCAAAATTTTCTGTACGCCGATACCTCCGGCAATATTGGGATGGTACTCGCAGTCAGAATTCCGAACAGGGTCTACTCCAGCCCGGACAGCCTGGTTTTGAATCCAGACCTGCCTGCGCATCAATGGTATGGACTCACCAACGCGACGGAACTGCCCAAAACCTACAATCCTTCTTCCGGTTATATCGTATCAGCGAATAACAGACCGGTGGTAACTAATCCGACTATCGGCTATTTTTTCTCTGCTAACGATCGGGTAGATCGTATCTCGAAACTCATCTCGGATAAAACGCCCGTGGATTTCGATGACCTGAAGGTCATTCAACAGGATACCTATGTGGAATCCGCTTATCGATTACATGGAAAATTGATGCAGAAGATCAATTTGCTGGCGGATGCGACATGGACTGATATGGAAAAATCCTACCTGGAGACATTAAAACAATGGGATGGTTATTACGATAAAAAATCGAAAGGTGCGCTGGCGTTTCAACTCCTCTGTTACTATTTTGCCTCGGACTATTACGCCCAGAGATACGATGAGACCGTAAGGGACATGCTGCTCTCTTCGGAATTTCTCAATACGTTTTTGCTCGAAGATCTGGATAATGAATGGAGCGGGATAATTAAACCGCGACTGATCAATTCTATCAGCGAAGCGGCAACACAATGTGATAAATACGAAAATTGGGGCGATTTTCACCGGTTAAATGTTGCTCATCCCCTCGGGATGATCCCTATCATCGGTAAAAAATTCAAATTTGGCAATTATCCGATCGGCGGTACTTACAATTCAGCCATGAAGACTGCTCATAACGTGACCGATCAACGACATAATTCATTCTACGGCGCCAATTCGAGACTGATCACTAAATTGGATGACCCCAACGAGAACTATTTCGTCCTCCTTGGGGGTCAGGACGGATGGATAGGGAGTGACCATATCGTAGATCAGGTCCCCCTCTGGTTGCAAGGTGATTATATTAAATTTCCTATGATGAAAAATGCAGTACAGGCTGCGTTCCCTTTTGTACTAAAACTGACACCCTCTGAAGCAGATCAAGAATGAGTAATGTAAAACATGATCGTCGATAAGGATAACGAAGTATTCGAATTACCCGATGGCAGGAAATTGGGCTATGCAGTGTACGGTGACCCTGAAGGGCAACCAGTTTTATCCTTTCATGGTATCCCTGGTTCAAGATTGCAGCGCGTTCCCAACCTGATGTTTCTCCAATCGCTGTCTATTTGCCTTTACTCGATCGACAGACCCGGCATCGGTTTGTCATCGGCAAAAGAAGATCGATCTGTGTTGGACTGGTCGTACGATGTGGAAAATTTTTGTCTCGGCTTGAATATCGATCAGTTCAGTGTCGTGGGTATATCGGGTGGTGCTCCATATGCTCTCGCATGCGCGTTCAGGTTATATCGATCTATCCGTCATGTCGCATTGATCAGTGGTTTAGCCCCTATCGATGTACCATCCAATCTAAAAGAGTTGGACCCTCGTCTCAAATTTATTTTTAAAATTGCTGACAGGCATCCTAAACTGCTCAGCGGATATTTATCGATAGTATACAGGTTTTTTAAAAATAAACCTGGGGATGCGTTCAATTTTTTTATGTCTCATCTACCGGAATCGGATCAACGTATATTCGATTCCCCTGAAATCATTCAGATGTTTAAGACCGATATTGCGGAGGCATTCAGGCAGGGCAGCGATGGGGTTGTAAATGAACTCACGACGTTACTGAGACCGTGGGGTTTCAATGTGTCGGAAATCAAACTGCCAATTCACATTTGGCATGGTACGGCAGATTCCATTGTACCCTTTCATCTGTTTCATTATATGACCCGAAACGTCCACAGCGTCATCCCTCATGTCATCGATAATGGAGGGCATTTTTTCGTAGTCGATTACTCTCCTGAAATATTTGCTCAAATCATATAGAATGTTCGATGTCCACATTTGATATGCGGGACATTTGATGTTGCTGTTATGAGATGCGGATTATACGCGTCGTTGCTTCGGATACTAAGTCTGAAAAGCTTCACCCTCTATGGTAAAACGATGATGTAAGTAACCATGATGACTTAGGTAGTGAGATAAAGATCTCGCATCTCTCTTATTTTTAAATATTTTCTTTGCATCTATTTATCGGATGCATTATATTTATTTTATGTATGAATCTAATCATTTTCGATTCTGCTAAATCCGGTGATAGTCGAAAGTGAACGACTCTCCGAATATTGGATGAGAAAAGCATGAGGAAATGAGATAGCCGATCAGATATTAACCCATAATGAATAAGGATACGAAACGTGGTCAAGAATAAAAACGAAGTCAGCGTCGCCAAACCGGAAATCATTCCGATGAACTACGCAGTACAGGGCACTCCAATATGGGGATTTAACAAATTTAAACAGGATGCGCTGGTCAAGCTGATGAATGATCTGTATGGTCTCAGAAAAAATGGTATAACACCAGAGCAATGTCAGATCATCACGAATGCTCTTGAAAGTATATCGTTCTCATTGAGCGAAATTCCGGATGATTTCCTTTTTCGTGGTTCGATCATGTCCGCTTTCGATGATTTTAAAGAAGAGTACATTCGTTGGAATGAGGTACAGGGAAACACGGTTAAAGACGTGAAAGAACGCCAGAAAATTTTGAATAAAATGAAAAAAAGGCGACATAAATTGGCGACCATTACCAGAAGGAATCAATATATCATCTCGAAGAATTTGGATTTAAAACTTGTAGAAGATATCTATAAAGCGCTTGGAAATATTCCGAACGCTCTGCCAGATCTCTTTGTAAATTTAGGCTCAGCTATCAACGATTTCCTCAATAAGGAGAAAAGCGCTAAGAGTTAAACCGCTCGATCGTCGTATCAATCATACTTTGAACCCCAGATGGTAGCCACCATCGACACGATGGAATGTGAAGGCTTGTCGCACCAGGGTATCGATTATCCGTGAATTCCGGCAGAGCGAAATTGCGTGTGGATTAGCTTAATGATGATGCCCCTCGTCATGGTCACATTCGTCCTTATCGAGCCCATACCCTTTGCCTGCTCCGGGACTACAGAGACTCTCACCACCCTTTAGTTCACCTTTACACAACTGATCGATGACGATATCGATCTGGCCTTCGACTCCGAGAATCATGTGTATATTTTTCTGTTCGAATAACATCTGTGCTCTGGTACCAGCGCCACCGGCTATCATGACTTCTACACCCCTCTCATGCAGAAAATCAGGTAGATAACCCGGATGATGACCCGGATTCGCGATCACTTCTTTGTTTGAAATCTGGCTGTTTTCGATGTCGATAATAGTAAATTCAGGACAACGTCCGAAATGTGCAGATACGCGACCGTTATCCGTGGAAATGGCTATTTTCATTGTTAGGTTTCCTTTCACTAATTTATGATTTTCTTATTCATCGTGTCAATGTTCCAATTGTTACGTTCATCGTGTTAAATTAGACCGTTATTTGGATTGGTGCTATAAAAACCGATGAATGGTAGACCACATGGCACGAATTGCCTCTTCGATCACCGGTGAACGATATTCAAAAATATTGACTCCTGCAACCATGGCTCTGGTGATAGTTACATCATAAGGTATTTTCCCGGCAAATGCCAGATTATTGTTCAGACAATAATCCTCAATATTGTCGGTGATCTCCTCGTTGAGATCATATTTATTAACGCACACAAAGGTTAATATATTAAAATGCCCTCTTGATAATTGCGCCACACGCTGCAGGTCATGTACACCCGATTTCGTTGGTTCAGTCACGATGAGCACGGCGTTGGACCCGGCAATAGACGAGATAACCGGACACCCGACACCGGGCGATCCATCGATCACAATGTATTGAGCATTTCGCTTTTCGGCGATCTCTTTTGCTTGTTTTCTGACGAGCGTCACGAGTTTACCCGAGTTCTCCTCGGCGATGCCCAGCTTTGCATGCACAAAAGGACCGAAACGCGTGTCGGAGACATACAGATGTCCGTTCAAATGCTCTTTAAAGTCGATTGCATCGACCGGACAGAACCACACACAAACGCCACAGCCTTCGCACGATATCGGATCAACCGTAAAATCATCGGAGATCGCATTAAACTGACAGACCTCGATGCATTTACCGCATGAGATACAATCTTTGCCGCGTATGGATGCGATTTTACCCCCAAAGAAATCGATTTTCCGTTCGATGGTTGGCTTGAAGATCAGATGCAAATCAGCGGCATCGACATCACAGTCGGCCATGACCTTGTTTTCGATGAGCGATGCCAGAGCTGCCGTGATGGTGGTTTTTCCGGTTCCGCCTTTACCACTTATGATCACCAATTCTTTCATCGGGAAACCCTCCCTTCAATCTCAGAGTAGAGTTGTCTGAACAGAGTCTTGTATTCCGGATATATCTCGATGAGTGGTATCCCTTTCGAATACGCTTCCGCGATGAACCGGTCGTTCTTAATCTCCAGCATGATGGGAATGTTTTCCTGCCGACAATATTGGGTAACGGCATCATCACCGATGTCGCAGCGATTGATGACCACACCGAACGGGATGTTTAATTTGTGGACCATCTCAACGGCCAATTCCAGGTCGTTCAGTCCAAACGGTGTGGGTTCGGTTACTAATAGTACAAAATCGGACTCCCTGACAGCTTCGATGACCGGACACGATGTCCCCGGAGGGGCATCGATGATGTTAATTTTATTTGTGTCAATATATTTCTTGACTGCTTTAATCAACGGCGGAGCCAGCACTTCACCTAATTTTAATTTTCCGTGAACGAAAAAGATTCCGTTCGAAGAACCGTATTCGATCAGTCCGATGTCTTTTGGTTTTTTTGATATTGCATGTTCCGGACAAACCAACCAGCAACCTGCACACGAATGACATAGCTCCGGGAACACCAAAACGTTGTCTTTAATAACGACGATAGCATTGTATTGACATATTTGAGCGCATTGACCGCAGTAGGTACAGAGATTTTTGTCGACCTCAGGAATCGGTATCTGCTGCACGTGCTCGCATTCGATTTTGGGGTTCAGAAATATATGCCCATTGGGTTCTTCGACATCGCAGTCGAGATACTGCACCGATGCATCCAGAGAGAGACCGAGATTGACCGCGATCGTCGTCTTACCTGTGCCTCCTTTCCCGCTCGCTATACTTAAAATCATGTGTTACTCCATATTTGTTTATTCGTGAATCATCTGACTATGCGTCATAAACAGATGACAGATTCACGTATTACGCTTCAGGATGTCTTTTCAATAATTTTATTCACGATCTCCTGCATGGCTTTACCTGCGTCCGAATTCGAAAAATCGTATATGAATGCCTTACCGCTGTCGCTCGCCTCAACAATATTGGGATCAATGGGTATTCTGCCGAGGAACGGTACATTCATTGCCCCGGCTGCTTGCTCACCGCCGCCTGTTTTAAATAGATTGATTATCTCTCCGCAATGGGGACATTTGAGTCCACTCATGTTCTCAATAATACCCATGACAGGAATGTTCAGGGCCTCCGAGAATTTGACCGTCTTCCTGGAATCGATCAAAGCCACGTCCTGTGGTGTGGTGACAATGATGGATCCATCGGTCTCCGGAATCAATTGGCAGATGCTCAGAGGTTCGTCGCCTGTTCCCGGAGGTGAATCGATCACCAGATAGTCTAATGCTCCCCACTCAATTTCACCTAGAAATTGTTTGATGGCCGACATCTTTAGTGGTCCCCGCCAAATAACAGGGGTATCCGAGTCCTTCAGGAGCGAAGCCATGGTCACGACTTTCAAGCCATTTACTTCGATGGGAATGAGTTTTCCTCCCTCGCTTTTGTTTTGAATAAACTGCCCCTCGATACCCATCATTTTACCTAACGATGGGCCGTGAATGTCTATATCTAAAATACCCACATCCATCCCTGTAAATGAAAGTCCGTATGCAAGATTTGTTGACACCGTGCTTTTACCGACGCCGCCTTTGCCGCTCATCACGATTAATTTATGTTTAATTAAACTCATGTTCTCACGGATAGCCATGTCGAGTAGTAACTGTTGCTGCTGTCTTTCGTCAGTCGTTGAATTGTTCATTGATAACCTCCACGATTGTTCTATTGGTTTTCATACAACGTCCGGATATTTGATCCGCTGTATGATGCGTCATGATCTATTAAAAATTTCTATATCATGTTAACGGTTAGCGTTCCGTCCTGCTGCTCTTTGCTATATCGAATAGTGCAACTGCTGAATCCATGCTTTCGGGGAAGATCGCCTGGGTATGTTTCATCTACATTCTATTTGCTGTTTTGTGTACAGATGATGGTTTCACATTCATCGTTTATTACAGTCAACTCGCTGTTGTGACTCTTATACCAGTCGATTACCCTGTCAATCGACCAACCAACGGTCTCATGCTGTTTCCCCTCCCGGGCGTGTATTTCCTGAATAACTTCTTTGCCATGTTCGTTTATATCCGAGAGAACGATCAAACCATTGGGCACGCACACACGACGTATCTCCGCTAAAAATTGTTCCGTATGTTCAAGATGATGAATGAACAGAGCGGACATGACAACGTCGTAGCTGTTGGCTTCTAATTGCAGATCGTATGCATCCATTTCTAAAAAGTTTATTTGTTCATCGACCTGAAAATGGACGGCGTTCAGTTGTGCCATATATAATTCTCCAGGCGATAGATCGACAGCCGTGCATTTCTTGCCGGATTGCGCGATTGCGATCGCTAAATGACCCTTACCGGTTCCGATGTCGAGAATGCGTGCCTGATCCCCTTGCTGTCCGATTATTCGAGTCATTCTTTCGCGTATCGCGGGAATATCGTAGCCGTACGATCTGAAAATATCGATGCGTTGTTGATATTTACGATGGTTATCCCTGACCAGATAATCGGCTATCGCCGATCTCAGGCCTTGAACGCCGAGCAAGGAGCAATGCTGTTTGTTTTCAGGGATACCGCCGAGTTCTCGCATCACGTCGTCATCGGTTATCTTGATCGCGTCCTTCAAGTGTCGTCCTATCGCTAACTCGGACACAATGCTTGTGGTTGAAATGGCACCCCAACAACCGAACACCTTATATTTGAAGTCGGCTATCGTCTCGTTTTGCACACGGATCCATACTTTGATATAATCACCGCATGACGGATCTCCGACCATTGACATACCATCGGCATTTTCCAATTCACCAATGTTCCTGGGATTGAGAAAATGATCGATTATCTTCTCATTCATATCCTGAAATTCTGTATCCATTCGCCGTAACCATGTTTTGATCTTGTAATGATAAGGATAATGCAATAATCAGGGGAATCGATCACTTCGGCGTCTTAATTTTCAATCGTTCGATCATCCGTCTGAGAGTCCCTTTGTCGATCCCTAATTCTCTGGCAGTGGCCATGCGTTTCCAGTTATTTTTAATAAGTACCTTTTCGATCGCCCGTTTTTGTATCGCTTTTAGCGTCAACGGTTCTTCATCTGTCTCATTATTTCCTGAAGTCTTCCGTTTGAACTTATCAGGCAGGTGATTCACCTGAATGATGTCTTCGCGACACAATATGTATGAATATTCTAGAATGTTCTCGAGTTCTCTGACATTTCCCGGAAAGTCATACATCATCAAGATAGATAACACCTCGTCAGATACCTTCTGGATATTTCTGTTTTTGATGGCGTTAAAACGATCGAGAAAATGGTTGATAAGTAGCGGTATATCTTCTTTTCTGTCGCGCAGTGGTGGAAGATTAAGGTTCACTACATTAATACGATAATACAGATCTTCACGGAACAATTTTTTTTGAACCAGTTCGTGAAGATCTTTATTCGTGGCGGCGATAATCCGAACATTAGCCTTTCTGGTAGTGGTACTACCCAGAGGTTCGTATGTCTTCTCCTGCAGGACACGTAAAAGTCTCACCTGCAGTGCGGGGGAGATATCTCCGATTTCATCGAGAAATATGGTGCCGTTTTCAGCCAGCTCGAATCGCCCCGGTTTGTCCTTTTTCGCGTCGGTAAATGCCCCGGCCATGTAACCGAACAATTCGGATTCCAGAAGTGTATCAGGCAGCGCTCCGCAATTGACGGTCACCAACGAATGCTGCGATCTCCTGCTCAAATTATGTATCGCTCTGGCAAATAATTCTTTGCCCGTTCCGCTCTCTCCCTGGATCAGAACCGTGCTGTCACTCGTTGCGATATCGGGAAGTATATTGAAAAATTTCTGTATGGTCTCATTCTTGCTGATAATATCCTGAAACGAATAATTTTTTTCCAACGTTTTTTTTAGCTCGAATACTTCTGAGAGATCGCGAAATGTCTCAACCCCTCCGATGATTTTACCTGATGCATCTTTCAGAGGCGATGCACTGATGCTGATCGGTATGCGATGCCCTTCTGAGTTTACAATGTAAATGGCTTCATTAATAATGGGTTGGTCGTTTTTGATGCTTCGGTTCAGTACGCAGTTATCATCACACACATTCGAATGAAATACATCCCGGCACGTGCTCCCGATCGCTTCATCCCTGGGGACTCCGGTGATCTCCTCGGCAGCTCTGTTAAACGTTGTAATTTTCCAGTTTTTATCCACGGTGAAGACGCCATCGGCGATGCTCTCGAGGATGGTATGGGTTGTGTTTATTTTATCTGTAGATTTAGCCATTATTCGTTTACTATTTGTAAAAATGTTGCTGTTTACACATCATCTCTTTCTACTCACTACATCATGTTTATTGCCCGAGAGCGTATACTTGCTGATATTGAAAGAAAATACAACAGACATGCGACTCAACCTGTTTGGCAAAAGAATTATAAATCAGTTTTCTATCGATTGCACGATCAGCCTTAATTTATCGGTCGCTCTGCCCTGCAGAAACAGGTCCGTTATTTTATCAGTGAACAGCGAAGGTTTAACATTAATTTCGATTACTTTCGCGTTGTTACGTTTCGCAAGAATCGGAAGCTGAGCAGCAGGATGAACTTCACCTGTCGTACCGATGATCAGAAAAACATCTGCCAATTCGGCTGCTTTTAAAGAGTCTTGTGCGGCAGTTTCGGGGATGGGTTCACCGAAAAACACAAAATCGGGTTTCAATATACCACCACAACTCTTGCAGCGAGGTGGTAATGTACTGAGCAATGAAGCTTCATAAGGTAAAATCTTTTTACAGGAGATGCATTTAAGCGAATTTAATGTCCCGTGAAACTCGATCACGTTCTGGCTACCTGCCCGCTGATGCAAATTGTCTATGTTTTGAGTGATGATCTGTCTAACGATGTTCAGACGCTCTAACTTCGCGATGGCGTAATGAGCCTCGTTAGGGAGGGCAACCGCGTAATGATCATAAAAAATCTGTTTGATCAACGTCCAGCAACTTTTTGGATTCAGAGAAAAGTTTCCAATATCCAGAAATATCGGGTCGTAAGTCGACCACAATCCATCTTCTCCCCGAAAAGCAGGAATTCCACTGTCGACCGAAATTCCTGCTCCGGTGAAAACTGTCGTATAGTCTGAATTAAGCAGCGAATCGACGGCTTTGCCAATTAGATCAGATTCACACATCCGCGCTATTGAGTCTCTTTATGATCATGTAACAACACATCTTCAATCACTTTTTTTAGTGTCTCTTTGGGCAACGCACCCATAGCCATCTGAGGCTGACCCTCTTTGGGTACAAAGAGCAATGAGGGAATGCTCTGTATTCCAAACGCTCCGGCTAGTTCCTGCTCCTTTTCGGTGTCGAGCTTGTATATGACAATATCGTCCTTGTATTCTTGCGCTAATTCTTCGAGAACAGGTGCTACCATCTTACAAGGACCACACCAATCGGCATAGAAATCTATAATACAGGGCAATTCGCCTTCGTATTTCCATTCATTATGCTGCTCATAATTAAATACCTTCTGTAAAAACGTCTCTTTGGTCAAATGTTCTAACATGTACACTCTCCATATTATTATACTATTAAAAAATTACATCATAATCAAGTAATAACTTAATTCATTGATGCAGCCGATAGACTGTCTGTTCTATCTCATCAAATCGATATTTACGTTACCATCTATCTAAGTTGTCATGGCGATTCGATCTGTTGTGGAATTAAACTATTATTAAAACAACATGTTTCAATCGATCTGGTACCGATTGACAGGGCGCTGTCACGACTTATTTTTCGTAATGTTCATTGACAATGACCATATCCCCTTTACTTACACCAAGATGCTCGGCGACATGATCACATTTTGCCATCAGCATAAAGTATATGTTCTGCTGAGTCCCTGAGAGTCCTTCATAATTACCCTGACCCTTAGAGATAATTAGATCAGAATTTGTAAAAAAGGATTCAAAATTTTCATCCACATTTTCCAGGATTATCCCCGGAGCCGTATCGCCACTCGAAAGAATCTGAGCCAGTTTATCGATTCCAACCTGTCTCGCATCAGTCTCGGTGACATCGTTAATGATCGGTCCCCCGCGTACGGCAAAATAGACGTTTCGGTGATTTATGGTTTCTAAAAAAAGGCGATCCAATACGATTTCACCTGCATTATCACCCAGGTATAACACCGTTTCTGCTTTTGATAGATCGTTTCTTAACTGCGCCGAATGATCGATCGATAATTTGACATGCTTCGCCTTGCTGATGGTTGCCTCGACATCGAAATCATGATTAGGACCGAAATCGATGATGTTACCGGCAATTGCTAACCGCAAGGCCAATTGAAAGGGGTCGCTGCTGTTCTCTACTTCGTGTTTAAAAATAGAATATTTATCGAGTAGAAGCCGATTGTAATGCTCCTTGAGTGGGAGATAAGGGTCAGGATCGTCTAATACGTCTCTTATCAATTGATGCATCTCTCTACCTAGTGCCGGAGGGGACTGGTTAAGGTCGATGTCACTTAAAAATTTTAACAACGCGCGTATGGTAGCATCCTGTTGCGCCTTCGGAATGATTCCCTTTTTAAATAGGTTGAGTAAACTGCCAATAGCACAGGGAATACAATCGTATGTCATCTTTATTTTACTTTTTTTTCCGGTCATAGCGATATTTACCAGTTCATTGGGTTACTTGCTGTTAATAATTGACAGTTTATTTAATTCAACGGCCGATAATGATATGTTATGATATTTAAGGCAATCCATAACGGTTGGCTCTGTGTTGACTCCGCATGGTACAACGCTAAGCTGAGAGCGGACGAAGCGGTTGAATAGCTTCTCAGAACGTTTTGAAGAGTAGTCATGTGCGAGTCGAATGCACTAAATCGATCGCTTTATCGTCTGTTATAATATTCTTTACTCTCTCAGTATGGACGAGTAGAGTCGATGCGTCAGATTTTTAGCTTTTATCATGTCTGGGACCGAACAGTATGGTGCCCAAACGAATCATATTAGCGCCCTCCTCAATCGCAATTTCGTACGAATCGCTCATTCCCATCGACAGATACTTCATCTCCACATGGGGGATTCGCGCAGCCGCAATCTGATCGAACAAGATCTTTGTCAGTTTAAAATATGGTCTTAATGCACCGGGTTCGACCGTAACCGGTCCCATCGTCATCAGGCCATTAATCTCTACGTGCTGTAGCGTACTGATCTGCTGTGCCAGCGCCAGAACGTTTTCGGGTAAAATGCCCGATTTCTGAGCTTCACGCCCGATGTTGATCTCCAGTAGGATAGGCATCATTTTATTGATTTTCTTACATTGCCTGTCCACCGCTTTTGCCAGTTCGAATGAATCGATCGTCTCGATCATGTCGAATAGCGGTACGGCTCTGTTGACTTTATTTCTTTGCAGATGGCCGATCATGTGCCATTTTACATCCTGAGTGATCGAGTCGCGCATAGTCATCGCTTCCTGGACGTAGTTGTAACCGAGGATTTTGACCCCGGCATCGATAGCCCGTCTTACTTCATCGACGGACCGTGTTTTGGCTGCGGCGACCAATGTCACATGGTCAGGTAACGAGTCGATGATATGTCTGGCTGAATCTTCGATCCATGTCATAAACTACCTGCTAGCTTTTGTTCTGATGCTACTCTAAGAAGAACTCCATGATCGAGTCGTTCGAATTCAAGGCAGCCATCATTTAGTAAGGTTTCGATGTATGGCCTAATCTCATCGGTATGTAAACCGGTCATTGATGCCAGATCTTCGACGGTATACGGATGTCTTTTTAATATATTGATTATCGATTCTTGAATGGAGGCACGATTATTTTCGATGTAAGATTTTGATTTGAATCTGGAGATTATTTCAGTGTCTCGATTGAGCTTTTCTGCAATCCGCTTCAGCAGCTCGGGCTCAGCCTCTTTCACCCATGCTTCGGTGCCCGGCCTGTCGAGCGAATTCAATTGAATTCGATCGGGTTTTATTTGCTCCAAAACATCATTAAATTTGTCGATTTCGTCATCGTGATCGTTTAAACCGGGTATGATAAATATTTCCAGCCAGATCTGTCCTTTAAAATGTTGACGCAGTTGAATTAAACTGTGAATGACGTCAGCTGACTTCAAAGATCGAATAGGCCTGTCGATTTTTCTAAAAATATCCTCACTCACTGCATCCAGAGAAGGGATGATCAGATCGATGTGCTTAACCTCAGCCAGCAATTCCGGTTGACTCAAAAGTGCTCCGTTAGTAATCAGAGCGATGTTGTAATTCGGATAGTTACTCTTCAGATAGGAGACAATGGTCCCCAATTTGGAATGGAGGGTAGGCTCGCCTGATCCTGAAAATGTGATGTAATCCAGGATCGGTTTGTTGCTCAGGTAGTCGGCCAATTCCTTAATGACTTCCTCAGCAGGGACGTATTCGCTTCGATTGGTGGTGAAATGAGTCGTTGCACCACATTCGCAATAGACACAGTCGAAGGGGCATGTTTTATGTGTTACCAGATTCACTCCAAGTGATATGCCCAATCGCCGGGACGAAACCGGTCCGAACAGATGTTTAAAAGATCGCTGTTTCATAAACTCGTTTTCAAATTGTTCATAATAAAGTTGCCCATTAGCAGAAAATGTGCCTTTATCTCAGCAACACGATTTCTGCTAAATGGGCAAACAAAGGGATGTTTTCAAGTGAATATCAGCTATCAAATACCGATTAAAATCAATAATATAAGGAAATTTGACCAGAATACCTATAATTTTTTTTGTAAAATTATTTTGATTCCAGTTTATCCTCAAGTTCGTTGATTCGTTTGTTTATCTGATCCAGTGCCGACTGAAAATATTTCGCTTGATCTTTCAAGAACGTCATCTCATTTTCGGGATTGAATTCTCCGGGATAGACGCTTTGTTCGGGGTAGCGTGCCCAGAAAGGCAGGCCGGTTGCGTAGTACATATTTCGCCGACCGTGTCCGCCACCGCGAAAACCGCGTCCGAAAAATCGGTGTCCATAGAAGCCGACGCCAGGATTCAAATAACCCGGTACTGAGTACCCGGCACAGAGCCCCGCGCCTCTTCCTGTCATGGGTCCCATCCCTGTAGGACCTGTTCTATCTCCACCTGGCATAATACATCCTCCTGGTTAAGTTAATTAAAGAATTATTGTTGTTTTTATTTGCAGAGATGTAAGCAAATTAATTCGCTGAATAGTCAAACTGGTGATCTTGATCCATGCTATTGTCGCACCATGAATGATCCGCATTTAGGACAAGTGATCTGATTGCAAGGCACGCTTCGTTGATGGGTTATGACGTTTCCGCATTTCGGACACACACAATTACCACCGATTCCGGCGCCCTGGCCAAATCCGGCCCCGCCTCGCTGTCCTCTGCCACCTCCGCGACCGCCGCCACCACCGCCAGCGGGCCCTGTTCCATCTCTTCGTGGCATGATTACCTCCTGTATTGATTTATTTCATTACTTCGATTCAAACCATTCTCCATACATGAAATGGATGGATATATTTTTTTATATGAATCGGATGAGTTATCATATTTTATTCAATTTGGTTGCGATGAAGTTGCTTCGGTAATTTCAATTAGAAAGAATGGATTGCAGCCTCATCAGTCGTTGTAGATGACTACTTATCTATTTCTGAGACCGCTATGAGCCGGTCCCATATCCGTCGTCAAAGGTAATTTATCGTTCTTAAAATCCTCAATCGCTTCTGCTACGGTCATGTCACCGGCATGGTAGATCTTAATCCCTGCTGCCTGAAGCGTTTGAAATGCGTTTGGTCCTACCTGGCCTGTGACGACTGCCTGGACATTGTTGGAACTCATGAGCTGGCCTGCCTGAATACCTGCACCATGCATGGTATTCGACTCTACATTTTGATGGGCTCTAAAATCATCGGTATCTGTATCATAAAAGATGTAATATTCGGCACGACCAAATCTTGGATCGATTTTGCTGGTAAGTTCAGCTCCGTAAGCTGTAATACATAAATTCATAAATGACTCCTTCCGGATAATGTGTTGTTTAATTAAATTGAAACCGACCTCGTCTTCCATGGAAACCACGTCGACCTCTTCGTCGGCAGCCTGGCATCAAATAGGAGGATGACGTCAATTCGTTGTTTCGATACGCGGCAACGACAATGTCCAGCTTTCCCGTAATCCATGGAATGACTTGTATTTGATTCGTCGTCAGTAAATGAAATAACGGACCGCTTATGGCACCACAAATCAGAGTCGTTGCCTGGTTCGAATTTAATATATGAAGCAATTCGGGTATTGAATTATGTTGTACCGAAACACGCCGTGCATCCTGTAACGTTCGATCCTCAGAATCCAAAAAAATGAACTGATTCGACGATTCGAATAACGATGCGATCCGATCATTATAAGCAGCTAATGTCAAAGCCATCACTCATTCTCCTGATTTTTCAACATTAAACAATACAAAATTTATGCCAATTACATAAATAATATTGTAAGATTAATAATATCAATAAATTATAAACAATTAAACAGTGAATGAAGAATAATAAAAAGGGTTCATTGTGCACCCATATGGATAATTAATGGGTGCATAATGAACCTTAAAATGCCTAAGCGCGGATATGGTCTAATGGAGTTTGATGGTCAAATGTTCGATCATGTCTTTTGTCATTGTTTTTAGATTGAACGATGGTTTCCAGCCCCATTCTTCGCAAGCGCAGGAATCATCCATATTATTGGGCCATGAATCGGCGATCGCCTGACGTACCGGATCGGATTTATATTCGATACTAAAATCAGGATAGATCGTCTTTATCTCATTGGCAATATCTTCAGGGGCAACACTCATCGCCGAAACGTTGAATGCGTTACGATGAATTAAGTTGTCCGGATTGGCTTCCATGAGTTCGATAGCGGCTTTGATGGCGTCGGGCATATACATCATGTCCAGATACGTCCCGGGGTTGAGATAGCAGGTATATTTCTGTTTGCGAATCGCTTCATAGTAGATTTCGACCGCGTAATCGGTGGTGCCACCACCTGGCAGCGTTTTGTAAGAGATGAGTCCCGGATAGCGCAGACCCCGCGTGTCGATACCGTACTTCTTGTGATAGTAGTCGCACAGCAATTCGCCGGATACTTTAGTTATCCCGTACATGGTCTCCGGGCGCTGGATCGTGTCCTGAGGTGTATTGATCGAAGGTGTTGAGGGCCCGAATGCTCCGATGGAGCTCGGAGTGAATACGGCGCAACCGAAGGACTTAGAGACTTCCAGCACGTTCAATAAACCATTGACATTGATATTCCAGGCGTTCAGGGGATCACGCTCCGCCACGGCGGACAGGATTGCCGCGAGATGGTATATCGTATCGATTTGCTGTTCTTTTACGATGTCGGCTAGTTCATTTGCATGGGTGCAATCCGCGATATAATAGGGTTGCCATTCTTCCAACTCAGAGTTTTGAAGACGCTTGATATCGGATGCGATCACGTTGTCATGTCCATAACGCTCACGAAGTTTTAATGTCAATTCTGAACCAATTTGACCCAGTGCACCGGTCACCAATATATTCCGCATTGAAACCTCCGGTTAATGGTTAGCTATACGAGCAATTTATATGCTTAGATTACGGTTAATTTATGATAATATGTATGAATTAATGAATCATGATTTGATCGATACAAACTCAATGCTCTGGGCAGATAGTCCATGATATCGGATGCAATGATCCCATCGATGCCGATAGTGTCTGCCGCAAGATCACCAGCGAAACCATGGATGAACGTACCAAGCTTCACGGAGTCGTCGGTGCTGTAACCTGCACCGACCATGGCTGCGATGGATCCGGTGAGCACATCACCGCTTCCACCGGTTGCCATGCCCGCATTGCCACTGAGATTGATGACTATCTTCCCATCGCTGAAGCCGATAAGTGTATGAGCGCCTTTTAACACGATGGTGCAATGCAGATCCATACACGTCTGTTTTAACAGGTCGATTTTGGATTTTAACACGAAATCGATGTTCACGTGACACAGGCGAGCCATTTCACCCGTGTGCGGTGTGATAATCGTGGGCGACGGTCTCTGTTTGATTATTTCGGGATTGGCAGCGACAGCGGTGATGGCATCGCCATCGATGAGCAGCGGCGATTTGATTTCAGCGATGAGCTCGCGCGTCAATTGCTGGGTCTCTTCATCGAGGGAGAGGCCTGGTCCTATAATCGTCATCGTTGCCGAGTCGGCTGCAGTCAGCAGCCTGTCCTTATTCTCGTACGCAATCGAGCCTGAGGGAGTCGACTGCTGAGACAAGATAATAATCTCATTTCCCCTGGCTCCGATATGTGTGGATATGCGATCCGGAGTCGCCAGGTAAGATAATCCGCCTCCTGCTCTTAGAAACGACATGGCCGCAAAATATGGAGCACCCAGATATTGGGCCGATCCCGCGATGAACAGAATCTTCCCATAATCACCCTTATGCGAGTCGGGTTCACGCGGACGCAGTGGTGGCGGAAGATTGATTGAAATATGCAGTTCATCCGATTCGTACAATTCGGGCGGAAAAGAGATATGGCTGACATACAGTTCTCCGCCATATTTAAATCCCGGATACAACAGGTTCCCGATCTTGGGTAAACCGAAACTTACCGTATGGGTCGCATTGACTGCAACGCCCATGACCTCCCCCGTGTCCCCGTTGATCCCTGACGGGATATCAAGACTGATCACATGCTTTCCGCTATCATTTATCATGCCGATGATCGTTTTGTAAATACCAGCGATTTTCCTGTCAAGTCCCGTACCGAACAGCGCATCGATGATGAAGTGCGATTCGTTCAGCAAGTCCTGAAGCTGCTGTGCCTCGGTAATGTGGTGCATGTGGTCTAAAATTTGGGCGATGATCTCATAATTTAATCGCGATGCACCATGAAATCGCTCGATGTCCCCAACGATTGCCACCTGCACGTTCCCTTTCATGGAAATAATTTTCCTGGCGACGACGAGCCCGTCTCCACCGTTGTTACCCACACCACAGATGATCGTAAATGTGCGCCCGGCTATTTTTCCACCACATATACTTGAGACGAGTTCGAACGCAGCGATGCCAGCATTCTCCATGAGGAGTTCCTCTCTGATCCCATAGGTCTCAATGGCCTTGCGATCCAGTTCTCTCATTTTGTGGACGTTCGTAACTCTCATCTTAACCTCGATTCTACAAATTAGTGATATGAAGATCGTTGAACAATATCATATCGATGACACGTTTCAGCGGGTTGGAACGGTGCACCCGAATTCTTATTTATCTGTTTTTTGAAAAGGTGATCGATTATCCGCAGCGGGGTCTTCAGAGTCATGTTGCTTTTATCGCGATAATGATTAGACAAATATGGGATCATACACAGATTCGTGGTTGCGATTAAAATGGATAAGGGACGGCCTTGAGCCGTCGCACATCGTTTATAGCACACGAACCAATATAATATATTTTGATCTGATAATCAATTCTATTTTTAATAAAAACTATTTGATTTTTATGATATTTTTGTTAAATTGAGCTAACATCAACTGATTACAGGGTGAGGACTGCTTAAAAAATACTCCCTTGATACTATATTCCCATCAAACCTCATGAAATTAAACGGTACAAAAGGTGTGATATTCGATGTGCATCGCACATTAGTGGACGACAGCGGCTTCCCTCGGGAAAGAATATGGAAATTACTCAGAGAGTCCGGAGCCGATTTTTCCATGGATGAGTATTATCACCTCTACGACGAACTAACACATCAATTGTTTCAATGGGATAAGATTAATCCGTTCATTAAAATTCGCGATATTCATCGAAGAAGATTATGCAAGTTTTATAAAAGGTTTCATGTCACGAGAGACGTAGACAAAGATGTCGACTATTTATGGCACGAGATGGGGAAAAGTCGTATTTATCCGGAAGTTCCCGAGGTGCTGAGAAGGATCGGTTCCACATATAAAATGGGTCTGCTGTCCAACGCCGATAATGATGATCCTTTGATCAAAATTTTAGGGAGTAACGGTTTCTCATTCGATGCAATCGTAACTTCAGAGAGCGTGCGATCTTATAAACCAGCACCTGACATATTCGATCGAATTCTCGGAATGATGGACTGCGACAAAAATACGATGGTGATGATAGGAGATTCCTTACTTTCCGACGTCTATGGTGCTCGATCCTTCGGTATTAAAGTCATTTGGATCAACCGAAAACATGTTCGACGACCCTTAGGTTCCCCTTCGCCAGATTATGAGATTGATGATTTAAAACAATTATATGAAATTTTATAAATAAATTATTTTAAATTGGGCTTAATTTTCGCTCAGCCGCGAATCGACGAGGCGACGCTCTCTGGATTACATTTGTATGATGATCAATTGACGACGGAATTAACGATTTTATGCGAGGAGGTGGGTGAATTGAAGAACACGGAACAGGAAGCTGATCCCAACGTGTGTTTAACCCACTTCTTCGAAATCATCGATAATCGAAATCTACTGATGATTGAGCGAGATGATTTAATTAGCGGCGGCGATGAGGTCGCCAGATGAATAACACATAGCAGATGAAACGATATGAACGAAAAAATACGAATTGCATTAGCACAGGTGAACACCACGGTAGGTGATATCCCTGGCAATACGAGAAAAATACTCGATTATATCGACGAAGCGAAGAGGAAACACGTCGATATCGTCGTTTTCCCTGAATTGGCAGTCACCGGTTATCCACCCGAGGATTTGCTGTTCAAACCACAGTTTATAACCGATAGTGTGGCAAGCCTGAATAGAATCATTCCCCATACGGATGATATCGTGGCGATCCTTGGATTTGTGGATCAGCATGAGGCCAGATCGAATGCTGCTGCCGTAATTCATGACCGTAACTTAGTGCGCACCTATGCTAAAATACATCTTCCCAATTATGATGTGTTTGATGAACAACGTTATTTCAGGGCTGGTAATACAGGATTCGTTTTCGAATATCGCGATGTCGTCTTTGGTGTGAATATTTGTGAAGACATATGGATGCCGGATAGTGTGACCGAAGATCAGGTGCGCTATGGCGGCGCTCAGTTCGTATTTAACATCTCCGCCTCTCCCTTTCATTATCAGAAGGTTCGTGAGAGAGAGGATATCCTCATCGATCGTGCCCGGAAGAACGGTATCTATATTTTTTACGTTAACCTGGTAGGGGGACAGGATGAGCTCGTTTTCGATGGTCATAGCCTGATCGTCGCCGATACTGGAAAATTTTTGTTGAGAGGAGCTCAGTTCAAGGAGGAACTTATCGTTTTCGATCTCGATCCTTCCGTCTTGCAAATAAAAAAGCGTTCTCCGATGCCTGAAACTAATGACCGATGTGATCACGACATCGAGATCGTCGATCTGGGTCCCATCCATCCGCATCGGCAGGAAGTTAATGTTCAGGAAGCCTCGCTGCGTGAGAAGCTATCTGAATCAGAAGAGATCTATCAGGCACTGGTCCTGGGCACCAGGGACTATCTGTATAAAAACGGTTTTAAACAGGCGGTGCTGGGATTGAGTGGCGGAATTGATTCGGCTTTGACGGCCGTCATCGCTGCGGAAGCCATTGGACCGGAGTCGGTCATCGGTGTCATGATGCCATCACGTTTTTCATCGCCAGGAAGCATCACGGATTCCGAATTGCTGGCTAAAAACCTGGAAATCAGGACGTACACCGTGCCCATTCAGCAGACGTTCGAGGTGTACAAACAGATGTTGCGTCCTATATTTAACGATTCACCTGAAGACATCACAGAGGAAAATATTCAAGCGCGGATCAGGGGGAATATCCTCATGGCTCTTTCAAATAAGTACGGCTGGCTGCCGTTGACTACCGGGAATAAGAGTGAATTAAGTGTAGGTTATTGTACCTTATACGGGGATATGTCGGGGGGATACGCTGTAATTAAGGATGTGCCAAAGACATTAGTTTATAAGTTATCTGATCATATTAATGCGACCCGCGGCAGAGAGATTATCCCCCGTAACATCATCATTAAACCACCCTCTGCTGAATTGCGACCGGACCAGAAGGATGAGGACAGTCTGCCGCCGTACGATGTGCTGGATCCGATACTAAATTTATATATCGAGAAGGATTTCGATGCGAATCGAATCGTGCAATACGGATATGATGAGGCTCTGGTTAGAAGAATCATCCGCATGGTCGACAGGAGTGAATACAAACGAAGGCAGGCACCTCCGGGTGTTAAGATCAGTCCGAAGGCGTTCGGTAAAGATCGAAGAATGCCCATTACCAATCGGTATCACTGAGACACATCGATCAAATCTGCTGTAACAATCGTCGTCAAAATGCGTATGAATGAACAGCAAACGAATGAGGACAGACTATGCATTTTTTCGAATGTGTACGCAATTATTTACTTGGAAGGAGATAGTTCCCATGGAAGAAACGATAGATGAGAAACCAGTAGCCTCCGAAGCAGGCAAAATGAGTCGACACAAACAAATCGACTTTATTGGAAGAATCTCGTTCGGTGTGATGATCATCTGGTTAGGTCTTACACTCTTTTTAATGAAGATAGGTCTGATTTACGACGGAGATTGGTGGTCCTGTTTACTGGTCGGATTAGGTATTATTCTGCTGATTGAATCGTTTATCAAGATGTCCGATCCGAAGTATAAAGCACCCTTTACGGCCAAACTCCTGGGCGGATTGGTACTCGTTGCGATCGGATCGGGGGGAATTTACGGACTCGATCGTTGGTGGCCGTTGATCATCATCGCGGTCGGTATAGGGCTCGTCGTAACCACCTATATAAACAGATCACAACAAGAAGACAATGTGAAGTAATGGAAATATTTATATTCTGGATTATCATTATCATCGTCGGTTTTGCCGTATATTCGTTCATTATTTCACGCAGAGCACCTAAAAATTTCAGGTTACGGACAAAATTAACGATCACGTTTTTCCTGCTCGTTCTTGTCCCGGCCATACCGTTAACTTTCGGTGTCAGCGTGCTGATCACACGAGGAGTGGCGATGTTCCGGGTGCCCGGCGTGGAAGAGTCCCTGGACACATCGCTTCAGATCATGAAGTATTTGATGGAAGATAAGGGCAAAGATTTTATCCAGAGTCATGGCGACTGGCGTGGGCTTGATGAGCAGGATTTGGATGAACAAGGATTGCTCTATTTGAGCCAATTCATAATACGCGATAATCGCTCACTGCGAATTCTGGATGTATCAAGGACCGACACACCTGGTCCGATGATACTGGATGATCAACGCATTCAAATCGTCAGGGAAAATTTGACGAGTGCTATCATTCAATCAGGCGACCGGTCGATTTGTGAAGTATACGAATTTACGGCAGACTCGCTGCTTCGCGTGGTCGCTTTCGATGTCAGTGATGAGATCATCAGAGCAAAGACACAGATAGAAGAATCGCTCAAATTCTATAAATCCCTGTCGCTATTTAATCAATCGGTCATTGAAAATCATATTATCTGGGCCGGTGCGACGTTGTTTATTATTATTTTGGCGATAATCGCCATCTATGCTGCAAGCGTTCTCTCCCGCGGTATCAGTCGACCAATTCAGGAATTAGCGCAAGGCATGCAACGCGTCGCCACGGGCGATCTTGAATCAAAAGTCAACGTGGAAGCGAAGAATGAATTCAAGATTTTAATCGATTCGTTCAACAAAATGGCCACCGACCTGAGGGAAAGTCAACAGAAGCTGGTGAAGGCCGAGCGATTAGCCGCCTGGCAGGATGTAGCGCGCCGGGTTTCCCATGAGATCAGAAACACGTTGACGCCTATTCAAATTTCGATGTACCGACTCCGTTCGCTATTCGATGAGGCTGAGATGCAGCTCGATAGCAATCCGTTAAATGCAATCGAAGAACAGGTCGAATCGCTGCGTAAAATATCGGAGGAGTTTGCTCAATTCGCACGCATGCCTCAGGTTAAGCGCGAGCTGAATGATATCAATCAACTGATCCGCACTATCACCCCTCTGATAGAGGGGGATGCCAAACCGGTGAAGATTAAAAACGAACTCGCACTCAATGTCCCTGATTTCCCATTCGATCGCGAACAGATAAAGCGCGTCTTGCTGAACCTGCTCAAAAATTCTGTCGATGCGTCCGTATTAAATGGGAACATTCATGTCAGGACCGCACTAACCCATGATGATACGAACATGGTCGAGATCGTTGTAGAAGATGAGGGCGAGGGAATGCCGCCGGAGACACTGGAAAAGGTTTTTGATCCCTACTTCACCACCAAGAAAAGAGGCATGGGATTGGGATTGTCGATCGTTAAACGAATTATCGAGGAACATGAGGGTCGCATTTCCATTGTTAGTGAAAAAGGAGTAGGTACGATCGTCACGCTGTACCTACCTATGGAATAAGAGAAAGCCAGCATCTGGCGAAATGATGCTGGCTTTCCTTTTAGGTATCCACAGTGTCACACTGGTGGCATAAAAAACATGTTAGATATAATCGCTGATGCCAGGAATGAATTCCTGACATCAACGATTGAGATGAGTAAGCGCTCAGAATAGAATTACTTACTCTCGAGGCGGGTTATTCTTTGTACTTCGTTAAAAAGAGCAATTTATTTCGAACAAAATCGGATGTTCGATTGTATTATATACAAATTCCATACCAACTTTTCTAAGATTTTATAGGAAATAGTAACTATCAATTAATCAACAGGTTAAATAATATTGGATGTGCTTGACTATGATATGAATGTGTTGCATAAAAGCAACATTAGATAATATTTTGTATCTATTATGCAACAATTTAGCGCTCTCTATTCGTGTGAAATCTGTAAGACAGGGAAGGAATCGCCTCATCAATTCGCAATCAAATCGCTGAGTTTATGAACCTATTAACTATTGAGACATTAGAGATGAAAAGAAATTTTTGGATTCGAGTGCTGAGTATTTGTTTCTGTTACATGATTATCTCGAGTTACGCCTTTCGATTAGCCGCACAGCCGCTTATCTACCGTGTGGAATATGGTCCCAGGCCAACCGAGCCACCCTCGTTGGAACCGCTACGGGTCTATGGGTATCTTAATCTGGATGTGTGTGATGTAGTGATTGACAATTGGTATTATGCCTCGCGGGAACGAGCCGATTCAGTAAAAGCGGATGTATTTATTGTCCCTGGTGGATCCACATCGGATATCCCGTTCTATGATGGAAGTCTGGATTCGTATGTCGATCTTCTCAGAAACCCGGGTCGACCGACTTTCGGGTTTTGCGCTGGATTGCAGTTTCTTCTGATGGCGCAGGGAGGAATATGTGCCCGAAGATCCGGCGAGCATGGCAATGAGGACGCCCATATATTCCGCGATGATGAAATCTTTGATGGTTGCCCTAATCCGTATAACGACAGGGCAGCTCACAGTTACAGTATCGTCGATGTCCCGGATTGCTACGATGTTTTCGCGAGGACGAAGACGTGTTACGTTTCGTTTATCAAACACAGATCCATGCCGTTGTATGGTTCTCAATTACATATCGAAAGTATGAACAATCCCAATTCAGGGGGACCGGCGATTTTACATAATTTCTTTAATACCATCGTACCGCGCGTATTTCATGGCATATCTGAATTACACGGTTATCCCGATAAGCCCGGCATCGTGCGACTATCATGGTGGCCGGCAAAGACAGAAAATCCGGTTGAATATTTGATCTATCATGCTCTGGATTCTGCTGCTATCGATTATAACGTTCCGGAGTGGATTAGCTCAGATCTGGAAATGATCGTTCACGGACTTGATCCGGAAAGTACTCACTATTTTGCCGTTCGTTGTCGTATGATTGATCCACTCTTGAAGAATAATCCAGTCAAAGCCGACTTTGAAAATGACGTCGTGCTTTCTGTGGTCCCGCGAGGAAGTTCTCACATCGTTTTTCAAAACGGCTTGAATATTGGAGACGATGTTTACGAATCCTGTGAAGCTACGGTTATGTATCAGAAATATCCGGACAGCAATTACGGTTCGCGGGGAGCTTCAACACTGGAGCTTACCTGGTGGAATTCGGGTTTGGTTCAGTTCAAAGATATTGAAAAATATCTCACAGGGAAGCAAATTCTATCGGCAAAACTGACCTTCATTTTCGCGGGAGGAGTCGATGAGTACACCACGGAACAAAATGTAGCTTCTATTCAGATCTTCCCCATTTTAAAATCATGGCGAGAGGGACGAGGCGTAAGTCACTCAACCGCTTATTATGATGAAGCCACCTGGAATTCGGCACGACATGGCAGAACGATGTGGGATCTCCCCGGATGCAGGGGAGAAAGCGACCGAACACCACAACCGCTGGCATCGTACGTCATCAAGGGAAACGGAGAAGGGATCGAATTCGACGGTACCGTGGAATTGCCACCCGAACTCGTGCAGGGATGGGTCGATAATCCGGAGAGCAATAACGGATTATTATTTGAAAAGGAGGATTCTTATCCGAACAATGATCACTTTTATTTTGAGGACGACGATGATGAATGGTTTATGAACCATCCGCGATTAATCGTACAATATATCGATAAAGAAACGACGTTGGTCACCAATCCGCCTAATCGGCAACCGGAGACGTTTGCACTGCATCAAAATTATCCGAATCCTTTCAACCAGGCTACCTCTATCCCATTCACTCTGAAAAGCCCGGGGAAGGTCAGCTTAAGAATTTACAATCTATTAGGTCATGAGGTACGAACACTCTATGACGGTGAGTTGAGTGCGGGTGAACACCGTCTCGGATGGGATGGACAGGATGTCAACAGTCTGCCGGTGGCCAGCGGAGTGTACCTCTATGAGCTGTCGACCGGGGATCAACATGCCGTCAAAAGGTTGTGCATACTGCGATGAGGGAGTTTAGAAAAACATTTTCCAAAAGATTTTTACCACAGAGGGCACAGAGGGCACAGAGCCCCCTTGCACCTCCCTTCAAAAGCTGGGACACGAAGCCCACGAAGCCCCACACCCACCACCTGAAGGTAATGATTGATTAATAATAATTTCAATCATTATCTTCAACATTAGATTTTAATTTTTATTTTAATTAAAAAATAAGCTTTTCTTCCAAACGGTTATATGTAAGGGTTTTTTATCCTCCGTTTCCTTCATCATCTTCGTGTCCAAGCTTTTAGAGGAGGTGTTGTGCCCTCTATGTTCTCAGTAGTAAAAAATCCCCTGTAACATTATCCCCCCTTTATCCGTTATAATAGAGGAGATGAGAACGGATGAATTTAAAAATATAATGAATAGATACAAGAATCAAATCTATACGCAAGCATATTATTTTACCGGTTCGAAACAAGATTCTGAGGACATCGTGCAGGAAGTGTTCCTGCGACTGTGGAATCATGCGGATCGAGTCGATAAGAAGGCTGTCTATGGATGGTTGTGCCGCGTCACCAGAAACCTTTGTATCGATTCGTACCGGAAGAAAAAGGAAACCTTGCTTGATGCCGAATGTGATGATGATTACGGTAGTTACTTGTTAGAAAATGTTCAGGACTCATCTCCCACTCCGGAACAATATGTTATTTACGAAGATTTTCAGGAAAATATCCTTCGTGAGATATCGAAGTTACCGGAGAAAATACGGACAATTCTTATTATGAGGGATATTCAGGATTGTCCTTATGAATTGATCGCAGAGACTCTATCTCTGCCTGTGAACACGATCAAAGTATACCTGCACAGAGGAAGGAGAACGTTAGCGCAGCGTATCAATTTTTTGAAGAAAGCGTATCAAACGGAGTGATAGAATGAATTGTATAATGTGTCTCGAGAAATTGATCGATTATCTGGATGGTGACATCACCGATGCATTGAAGGAGGAGATAGATCTTCATCTTGGACATTGTGATGCTTGCCGACGCGAATTTGATATTCAGTTGATAATGAGAAATCAGGTGAGCAGACTTCCGAGTCTAAAATGTCCTGATCGAGTCACCAGGGATGTTTTGGAACGCATCGAACACAGAACGGCAAATTCGTCAACACGTATCGCAGAGTTTTTTGACTGGCTGACTAATAGGTATAAGGTCACTTCCTGGAAACTTAAATATGCGACGATCGCTGTTGCTTTTGCGTTGTTCTCATTAATGATGTATAACGTTTATCATCACGAACAAAACGTACAAGGTATGTATACGGAACTTGAAATCGAGAAGGCAAAACAGGACATCCATCTTGCTCTGGCTTATATTCATCGCTATTCAAGTAAAACAGAAAATCTGTTAAAAGAGAGAGTGCCGGCGGGTAAGCTGTTGAAGCCCCTGGAGCAATCACTCGATATAACCATCAAAACCATGTTAAATGGAGGACAAAATGAAAAGGACTTTAGTTTATAATATAACATTTCTATTAGTCATCATGCTGTGCTTTCCGGCCTTATCGAGCGCAGACGATGCCTATAAAAATCATCCGGGGTATGTCGATTTTGGTAATTTAGAAGGATTCATGGATGCTGAGGAAACGGTAGAAGTATTTATTCGGGGACCATTGCTTAAGTTTGTGTCAAAAGCGACACAGAAGGAGGATCCGGATTTGTCCAAATTGTTGGATAACCTCGTCGTGATCAAGGTGAATGTGTTTTCGCTCGAAGGAAAGGATGAAAATAAGGTATTAACGTTGATGAAGGATGTATCAAAAAAATTAACGAGTAAAAACTGGGAAGCCATGGTCAGGGTTAAGGAGCAGGATGAGCGAGTGGAGATATTCACGTTATTCGACAAGGCCGATGAAATGCAGGGATTAACCCTGATGGTACTGGATAACGGAGATCATGAAGCCGTGTTCATTAATATTGCCGGGAAAATAGATCCGGAGCAGCTGGGGAAATTGGGCGATAAATTAAATATCCCGGAACTCAATGATGTGAAAATCGATACGAATACAGAGAAAAAATAGAGAGGAGGGATGATCATGAAAAACATGTGTAAATTGCTATTGCTCTTCTCTTTCCTCGGTCTCATTGCAATGGGTTGCACCAATAAAGAGTTCAATCACATCGAGCGTTCTATTAAGCAACAGGTCCAACCCGCTCATCTTAAGACCAGGTTCAAATTCAGCTTCGGTCCGTTGTGCTTAACCACTATCCGTGGCGTCGTTAGCTTGACCGATGCTGACGAAATGGCGAAGCGGCAGTTAAGGAATGTCAGTAAGGTGCAGGTGGGTGTTTATGAGTTCTCACCAGAAGAGGATAAGGACATCGATCTCAAAGTTCCAACAGCCGTCATCGAAAGACTGAAAAAATCAGGGTGGGAGGTGTTTGTCCGCGTCAAAGAGAGAGATGAGAACGTGGTGGTGCTGTTTAAAGAGCTCGGAAAAGAAAAGATAAGTTTGTATGTCCTGTCCCTTCACGATGAGGAGGTCGTTATCGTTGAAGTCGTGGGTAATCTCGAGCATATGATCGAAGAGGCATTGAGGGAGAAGTCGTTGAACCATGAGGATTGGATCAGTTAGGGCCATACACTAAGTCGAATGACAGATTCTTGCATGGTATCTACTTTTAATGGTTTTCAAGGAGTTCATAGTCGCTTATTTATTGGTCAGTGGACACAATATCGTCGTTCGAGTAAATTAGAATAGGCTTCAAAATCCAAAATTAATTAACTACCTGACTATATGAAACAAATGTGCAACCCAACGATCGCAAAGGTCGTTGGGTTTGTTTATTCCGTGGGTGATGTCATCATCATTATATGTAAAATCAATCAAATTTTCTTTAAGTCCATCATAAAAATGAATAATCTATTTATTATGCTGGTTTAATTATTGCTCATTGCGTTTATTCACAAAATTTCTGTTGACTTTCTGTGTATACCATAATTATATTATAAATGATGTTTTTCCTTCCACTATTTTATATTAAGATTGATATATCAATTAGGCTGTTTATCGATAAATTATTTTTTCTCATCTTTCCCCCAAATGATATGCGAGCTGAATCAAATACATCCATCACGTTTGTGAATGAGTTAAAAATTCTCAATCTAGTAGATGCTTCTCTAATTTGTAAATTCAGAACCGATAACAATTTCTATGTCTATGATGCGGGCACCAATGAGTTCTTTCAATTGGATGAGGTCGCATGGAATTTGCTCCCGGAAGAAAGAGAAAATTTGCGATTAGATATTGATAGAATTTTGGGGATATATGGTGAGGAGAGAGTAATTTATGCATTGCGTGAGATCCGTCGGTCAATAGAACACGGGATGTTTATACATCGGGTTTCAAAATCGAATTGGCTGCAATCTGAAGATCAATTAAAAAAGGAGATCCAGGGTAAAAATCAAAATACCTGCTTGGCGATAACAGAAGATTGTAATTTAAATTGTAGTTATTGCATATATTCTAAAAGTTATCCTCATACCAGAAATAGAAGCAAAAAGAGTATGTCCAGGCAAGTGGCCGAATTGGCAATGGAATATTTTTTAAAAATGACGGCTGAAACTGCAGAGCCTTCCCTGACCTTCTATGGTGGCGAACCATTGATGAATTTTGATCTTATAAATTATTTTGTAGATAGGATCCATGATCGTGGGAAAAAATGTCTTTTTAACATGACGACGAATGGTACTCTTTTGGATCCTGATGTTGTTAAATTTTTAGTGAAAAATGAAATTTATCTGCTGATCAGTTTGAACGGACAACAAAAAATACATGATAAATATCGAAAGTTTAGAAATGGAGGGGGATCATTTTATACTATTTGGGATAATATAAATTTTATTTATCATCATTATCCCGATTATTTTGTCAGTCACATCGGTATTAATTGTGTTTTGATTCCACCCTTTGATCTGCAAGGATTAAGACAATTTTTTAATCAAGCCCCAATTTCATTTTTAACATTAGATGTCCAGAGTCTGGATTTATACAATTCTCCAAAAATGAGCTCTCTTTTAACCGGTGAGATAATCAATTCTTACAATAAACAACTAAAAGAATTATACGATGTGTTTATTCAGAGATGTATAAACGGCGATTATCTCGATAAATTTATATTAAATTTATGTTGGAATAATTATTCGTTCCTGGCGGATCGAAATACGACAAATCTTGATGAATTAAGGTTCTCGACAGGGCAATGTATCCCCGGTAAATTAAGGATGTTTATCGATAGCGACGGGATGCTCTATCCTTGTGAGCGGATCTATGAATCAGTGGACATAGGAGATGTGTATAAAGGATTAAATTATGGAAAAATATTGGAAATACTGCTCGATCATTATAATTATTTTTACAGTTTTTGTAAAGAATGCTGGGCTCAGCGATTTTGTTCGAAATGTATTTTGGATGCTTTTTCAGGTCATCCTCTTGATAGCACTTCAAGGGAGGATGAATGCATAGTTCGCAGAGATTATTACAAACAATCAATACAGACATATGCTTACGTTTTAGAAAAGAATAATCAGGCATTTAATTCAATTTTAAATAACTATATACCAGGAGGTCCATATGATAAAAAAAGTGTTCAGGTCCGGAGAGAAAAAGGGGGACAAGAAGGATGAAAAAGATCTGCGTGAATGTAACTGCACCAGTCCTGATAAATGTTCACTCTTTCATGCGCATCTTGCAGTGGTAGTATCCGCTGCGGTAAGAACGAAAAGGAATGTACAGAAGCCGAAATAATCTTGCATCATGAAATTTTATAATGTAATGAACTAAACACCGTCTGTAAGCTATCTAATTTATTTCTATCGCTGATGAATATGCGTATTTAAAGAATACAATATGGACGGTCAGGGGAAAGCATAGATAATCTGAAGATATTTATTTAAGTTGTTTTCTATGTAAACTTTAAATTGGTCAAATACTATTCTATAAAATTTTTATGCCTTTCTTTAAAAGAATCAGGTATCAGTTATTGACCTTCTCAATCAGAACGAATAAACTAATCATTTTGAAACGAATGAAAGGACGTGAGAATGCAGTATCAACGACTGGGTAAACGTGGACCCATGGTGTCTACCATGGGCTTCGGAGCATGGGCGATCGGAGGGATGAACTGGGGCAAGACCGACGATGAGGTTTCTATCAATGCGCTGAATGAGGCGATCGATCGCGGTGTTACATTGATCGACACCGCCGATGTGTATGGATTCGGTCATTCTGAGGACTTGATCTCACAGGTTATTAAAAAACGGGGGAAAGGGAATATCATTATAGCCACCAAGGCGGGCAATGATTTCTATAATGCGACAACCGACGATGATAAGGGCTATGGCCCGATACGTCAAACCTATACCAAAGAGTATTTAATATTTGCCGCCGAAAACAGCATCAAGCGTCTCGGTGTGGAAGCTCTGGATATTCTTCAATTGCACAGTCCCAATCTCGAAAAATTGGAACAGGATGAACCCTGGCTGGCGCTGGAGCAACTCAAGAGAGATGGGAAGATTAAACACGCGGGTCTCAGCATTCAGTCGTTCAAGGAAAATGAACAGGCCCATCTGCTCGACTTGCATCATGATATTCTGGATAGTATCCAGGTCCGTTACAATTTATTGGAACGAGAGGCGGAGGAGAATCTATTTCCCAAAGCCATCCAATACGGGATCGGCGTGATCGTTCGCATCCCGCTCCTCTTCGGCCTTTTGACGGGTAAATTTAATTCAGCGACAACGTTCGGAGAAGATGACCATCGAAAGATGAATTTGTCCCCGGAGAAACTCAGGACTTATTTGCAGAAGCTGGAGAACTATAAGCCATTCTTCGAGCACTATCCTGACCAGAGCTTGGCTCAGGTGAGCCTGAGATTTTGTATATCACATCCTGCATGCCATACCGCCATACCGGGCGCCAAGACATCGAAACAGGTTCATGAGAATACGGCCAGTTCGGACCTGGGGCCCATCCCTGAAGATGTGCTGAAGAAGTTTGTGGACTGATAGCGACGTGTCGTTTTTAGTGATCGTTAGTATTTAATATGCACGTTCCCTACATCCCCCTTGTTCCCCCTTCACAAGGGGGAAACTGCTGCATGCGCCATCTGCACGCAACACCATCGTCTGCCACCACGGCGTGGCATGGGCGGACGCATGTGTTCCGCCACAAGTCCCCCTTCTGAAGGGGGATTCAGGGGGATGTCGGGATCTTGCCCTGACTTGAGGGACTGGCACATCAGTGGCTTTGCCCAACAACGATATCGTCCCTTGCCACTATAGTGCAAAAGCGCTGCCAGGTGTGTACTCGCCCGACATCCCCTATTCTACGTCGTCCTACTCATATTCATCCCACGCCTTGACCTTCAGGTCGCTCAATAGTGTGGACGACAACGTTTCGATGAATCGTTTAGCGATTTGGAGATTGGTGATCAGTGGGATATCGTAATCGACGGCCTTGCGGCGGATCAGATAGTCGTTATCTAGCTCCTCCTTTTCGATATTCTTCGGGATGTTGATAACCAGGTCTATCTTTTTTTCTGCAATATAGGTTATGGTATTGGGCTCCTGAGCGTCCAGGGGCCAGTGTAAGATGGTCGCCTCGACCCCATGGTCGGCGAGGAACCGGGCCGTACCAGCCGTGGCGTAAAGATCGAATTTCATTTCCTTCAACTTTCGGATGCTATCGAGTAATTCCACCTTGCTCTCAATGGGCCCTGTCGATAACAGTATCGACTTTTCGGGTAATCTAAATCCCACGGCCATAAGGCTTTTCAAAAAAGCTTCATTAAAATTATCGCCCAGGCAGGCAACCTCCCCGGTGGAAGTCATTTCCACGTTGAGCACCGGATCAGATCCCTTCAAGCGGGTAAACGAAAATTGCGGTGCCTTGATCCCCACGTAATCGAGATCGAACGACGAGTGATCGATCCGGGGGACAGCCTGTCCCATGATCAATCGTGTCGCAATATCGATAAAATTATGTTTGAATACCTTCGATGCAAAGGGGACGCTGCGTGAGACTCTTAGATTGCATTCGATGACCTTGACTTCATTGTTCTTGGCGATAAATTGAATGTTAAAAGGGCCGGTAATATTCAACGACCGGGCAATCTTTCTGGCGATGACTTTAACACGACGCATGGTTTCGAGATAGGTACGTTGCGGCGGCAGAACAAGCGTGGCGTCACCGGAATGAACACCGGCATTTTCCACGTGTTCCGAGATAGCATAGCAAAACAGTTCCCCCTTATCGGCCACAGCATCGATCTCGATCTCTTTGGCGTTGGTGATGAATTTGCTGATGACGACGGGATAGTCCTTGCTGATCTCAGAAGCCTTCTTAAGATATTCCCGGAGCTCTGTCGTACTCAGTGCCACACTCATCGCCGCGCCGCTTAAAACGTAACTGGGCCTGATCAGCACAGGGAAACCGACCTTCACGGCAAATTTCTCAGCCTCCTCGATGCTCGATAGTTCGCTCCATGCGGGCTGATCGATATCGAGCTCATCCAGGAGCTGTGAAAATTTATGCCTGTCCTCCGCCCGATCGATATCCACGGGTGAAGTCCCTAATATGGGTACTCCGGATTTGTGGAGCAGCAAGGCGAGTCCGTTAGGAATTTGTCCCCCCATGCTGACGATAAAGCCGAGTGGATGTTCTTTGTCGTAGATATCCATCACCCGTTCGAAGGTCAATTCTTCAAAATATAGTTTATCGCAGATATCGTAATCCGTGCTTACGGTCTCCGGATTGTAGTTGATCATGATCGCTTCGTAATTCATTTTTCTAAGCGTCATCACGGCGTTCACACAACACCAGTCGAACTCGACCGACGATCCGATCCGATAGGGTCCGCTCCCCAACACGGCGACCTGCTGTTTATTTGTAAATTCGATATCATCTCCATCGCCGTGGTAAGTCAGATAGAGATAATTCGTTCTGGCAGGATACTCGGCAGCCAGCGTATCGATCTGCTTCACGCAGGGGACTATACCCTGCTTTATCCGAAACGATCTTACGCTGATCGCTGATTCATTGGTCATGAGAGCGATCTGCTCGTCCGAAAACCCCAGCTGTTTCACTTCCTTAAGCGTCGCTTTATCGATGCTATCGAGCTCGTGCGACTTGATTTGAATTTCTTTATCGACTATATTTCGGATCTTGTAGAGGAACCATTTATCGATTTTGGATAGCTCATGAATTCTTTCGATCGTATAACCTGTCTTGAATGCTTCGGCAATGGCGAAAACGCGTTTGTCGCTCGGATGGCTCAGCTCCTCTTCGATGTTGCTGAAAATAAAATCGTTACAGACCACACCTCTGGCTCCGATATCCAACATTCGAATGGCTTTTTGCAGCACTTCTTCAAAACTGCGACCGATGGCCATCACTTCACCGACAGATTTCATCTCAGACCCGATCTTCATGCTCACTTTTCGGAATTTTTGCAGATCCCAGCGAGGATATTTCAGGACAATGTAATCGAGCGCTGGTTCAAAGCAGGCAGACGTCTCTTTGGTGACGTTATTTTTTAATTCAGTCAGTGTGTACCCGATGGCTAGCTTAGCGGCGATGAAGGCCAATGGATAGCCGGTCGCTTTCGATGCCAACGCAGAACTTCGACTGAGGCGCGCATTGACCTCGATGATACGGTAGTCATCCGAATACGGATCGAGCGCGAATTGAATATTGCATTCGCCGATGATACCGAGATGCCGAATGGCAGTGATGGAAATTGACCTTAGTTTAAAATTTTCCCGCGCGGATAAGGTTTGAACCGGAGCGACGACAATACTTTCACCGGTGTGTATTCCCATGGGATCGAAATTTTCCATCGAACACACCACGATACAGTTGTTGCTCCTATCGCGAACCACTTCATACTCCAGCTCCTTCCAGCCGCCTAAATATTCCTCAACCAATATCTGGTTCGTATAGGAAAAAGCTTTATCAGCCAGTGCTTTCAGCTCTTTATCATCATTGGCGATGCCTGAACCCAGTCCACCGAGTGCGTAGGCGATACGCAGCATGACCGGATATCCTATTTCTCGGGCGATGAGCAGCGCTTCGCTGGTGTTTACGGCAGCCTTGCTAATCGGGGTTTTGAGTCCTATTTGCCTCAGTTTCTGTATGAAGAGATCCCTGTCCTCCGTGTTCAGTATGGATTCGATGGGTGTACCCAACACGCTGAGCGCGTATCGATCAAAGACCTTGTCTGTTTCCAATTGAACACCGACGTTAAGCGCCGTCTGTCCGCCGAAGCTGAGCAAGATGCCGTCAGGACGTTCTTTTTCAATGACTCGTTCAACAAAATAGGGGGTGATAGGAAGAAAGTAGACTTTATCCGCCAGATGTTCTGATGTCTGTATCGTCGCAATATTGGGATTTATTAAGACAGTCTTAATCCCTTCTTCGCGCAGTGCTTTGATGGCCTGGCTGCCGGAGTAATCAAACTCGCCGGCTTGACCAATTTTAATGGCACCGGACCCGATAATAAGCACTTTCGTTACACGTTTTTTCATTGAATTGCTCTCACGAACATGTCGAAAATCAATTCGGTATCATCAGGACCAGGTGATGCCTCCGGATGAAATTGGGTTCCAAAGAATGGTTTGGATATGTGGATGATACCCTCATTCGTTTCGTCGTTGTTGTTGAAAAACCATTCACGCCAATCCACAGGCAGCGTCTCTGAATAGACCGCATACCCGTGGTTCTGGGTGGTGATAAAACACCGTCTGGAGCCGGTTTCAATACACGGCTGATTCTGGCTGCGATGTCCGTATTTCAGTTTATAGGTATCCGCGCCGGCTGCGAGCGCCAGGATCTGGGAGCCTAAGCAAATACCGAGTATCGGTGTGTTACGTTGCAGACACTCTCGGATGTTATCAATGGTCGCCTCACACATCTTGGGATCTCCAGGTCCGTTCGATATGACGATTCCATCGACTTTCTCCTGCTGAACAGGATAATCCCATGGGACTCTAATCACGGTGATATTACGTTTTACGAAAGCCCTGATGATGTTGTTCTTAACACCGCAGTCGATCAATATTATTTTCTTGCTGCCTGCGTTATATTCGATGGTATCGGTAACACTGACTTCTTGCACTAAATTTGATGTATTGGGATCCTTAAAATCTAATTCTTCATCGGCGATCATGACGCCGAGCATCGTACCATGTTCACGCAGTTTTTGAGTGATAAGGCGCGTATCGACTCCGTAGATACCCGGAATATCATGGTCGCTCATCCATTCAGATAATGACCGAACAGCGCTCCAATGAGAATAGTGTGGGGAATAACTTCCGATGATTAGACCCTGAACATGGATATGGTCCGATTCAAAATATTCCAGTAAACCGTGCAGGCGTTCGTCACCCGGGATGCCGTAATTGCCGATGAGCGGATATGTCATGACCAATATTTGACCCCTATATGAAGGATCGGTCATCGTTTCCGGATAACCCACCATGCCTGTGTTGAAAACGACTTCTCCAACCACGCTTTTATAGGTCCCAAATGATATCCCTTCAAACGAGGTCCCATCGATCAGGCGAAGGGTAGATGGTCTTGATTGTGGATGCTGTATCATGTATTATTCTGGTCCAGCGAATGATTCGTGTGGTTAGATCACGGTACAATAAAAACTAAGGTTGACTTTCAAATATCTGACCGATTGAATGATTTTGGATAATATAATGGTTAGCGGCTGGAATTACAAGGAATTTTTCATTCAGATGTAGTTTTTTAGAACGGACAGCATGTGAT
>JAFGOE010000115.1 GCA_016926625.1 Candidatus Zhuqueibacterota bacterium | reverse complement strand
GTATCGCTGCGGGTATAATGTCCCCGTGGAATGTACTGGGTGTAATCTTCCTCATAGAGGAAGATGGGGGAATAATCGGGTTGGGCACGGTTGGCGATCAACTGCAGTTCGTCATAATAAACCTGATCTGGTATGGCGGGAACATAGGTGCTGTCCAATAAGTGAGTGGCGACGTATAAAAAGTTCAGGTTCCTGGTCAATGCGTCCTGTAGCGACGATTGCGTCGTCTCTGCAAGCTGCTGCGTTGTCTGATAGATAAGTTCATCGAGGAGCAAGCGTAAGTCGGTTGCGAATCGCTTCGTCTCGATGGTCATTAAAATATAATCGAAACACAGATGGAACGTATGCAGCATGGCGTCTGTGGTCACGAATATGGGGACATCTTGTTCACGAAGGCTGTTGTACACATCGAAAATTTCATTATACGTTGTCTCGAAAGGGGAGACCACGAAATGATGGCTTTTCAACAGAGATTTCTGGTCGTCGCTCAACCTGAAGTTTGTGTAATTGACGACGTTTGTGAGATCATCTTCCACCAGGTAATCAGTTATGTTGGGTATGATATCGACCCGATAGGGGTGATAGGTGCCGAAATCAGTTTCCACATTATCATCAATTTCCGCAATCATCGTTGATTGAGCGTAAATATTTAATGAACTTATAATTATTAATATAAAAATGAATCCGAATGATCGTATACGTATTATCATATTTTACTCCTGATTTTAAGCATCACTACTCATGATTGAAAAAAAATATTTGATTTAACCAATAAATTTTATAGCTTAAATTAGAAATAGTATTTTTTCCACTGGTGATGTCATTAGCGCAGGATTCATTTGAACATGTCAAGTTGTGCTGTTATGCGGAAGTTTTATTTCAGAACCAATAAACCATTCTTCCAGCAATAGAAAATTTCTGTGGTGAGAGGGAATATGAACCATATCACGTCTAGTCCGATATTTTCAATTATAGTACGCTGAATTGATAAAAAAGATTCAAGTATGAATTGGATCGTTAGCTATAATGTATCGCCTGGTATTGACATATTTGATTCATCCCACGGCGCTTTATGAAATCAGAAATAATGGCTACGGAAGTTCTGCTCAAATTGAGCTATTTGTAAAACGACTCGAATATTCTGTGAAACCTGGAAATAACGACATAGATGATTTATCATGCTCATCGAAAAATTATGAGTGTGAAATTCCATCTGAAAAATCGAAAATTTCGATGATCGACTTCTATCTTAAATATGCAAACACTATATCAACATGCTACGAAATATCGTGTCATACCAATCAAAATCTGAAAGGAAGAGATTACGATGAAAACATATATCATCATCCTATTAATTTTACTTGCCGTTACAGGAGCTTATGGGCAAGAGGATTTTCGAACCTTCTCAAAATTGAATGAACAGGATCTGATGAATGTGGAGATAGGGGACATCAGCATAGAGATCGGATTGGAGTCAGGGTATGATACGCTTCGAAATGAATATAGTGCTCCCTATTATGTTTTTAAAGAAGAATATCAAACATACTATGAAGCGAGTAAGCTGGTTCCCCTACACCCGTGTAAGTTGAATCAAATCGCTGTCGCTTTTAAGAATTATGATCAGGCCAGTTCTAAGAGCAAAGATGTAGATTTTTATGTTTGGAAGGACAAAAACGGTCTTCCCGGTGATATTTTGGTCAGCGAACTAGTCACCATCAATCTGGCTGCAGAGGAAAGTAAATGGGTATTCATCGAAGTAAGTGATTCAGGGATTTATCTGGACCAACCATTCTGGGTGGGACACAGAGAGTTGACAAGGGGAGCTCCCAGTTCTCTGGCGGATAAAAGTCCGACCGATCCAAAAGTTAACTATTATAGCTCCAACGGTGAGAATTGGATCGAAGACATTTACGACTACCTGCATCTGGCAGTGATCGATTATCAGGACATCGGGGATCCGGAAATCGATGTGAAACCCGATACCTTAATGTTTCAAGTCGGACTTCCGTCTCGAACAAATTACGATAATTTAAGTATTGATAGTGACTTGTACAGTAAATTTAGGTTTCCTGATGCTGACCAGATCGATAGGGTACAGACATTATGGTTGGGTGATGAAGTTGATGAAGACTATGATACGCTCTCATGTGTGTTTGAACAGGCTGATAAATATCCGGCTACTAACAATGAAAATCCAGTCATATATGAGGCGACGCGATTATTTTCTCCCAAGCCCTATATGTTGAAACAAGTCGCCGTCCAATTTTGGAATTCAGAGTCAAATCCTGCCACTAAAGACGTCAAATTTTATGTATGGAGCGATGAAAACGGGAGACCAGGATCGGAAATGGCTGTCATTGAACGAACAATTGATTATCCCAGTCGATATCGGGCCTGGTATGCAGTTGACGTCTCTGATTTTAACATCGAACTGAACGGCTATTTTTGGATCGGACACATCGAATTGAGTCCTGGTGTTCCGACATCGGTCGGTGATCCGTTATTTACGCCGGGTGTGAATTTTTTCAGCACGACCGGTTCATATTGGGAAGAGGTTGAAGTCGATTTTCTGCAAATGGCCCTCGTTCAAAGCGTGCAAGGCTTTGAGGATAAATCGGCGATTATGATCTCCAACAAGGGGACTGGTGATCTGTTCGTGTCCGATATCTACGCCGACGAATCATGGGTTTCCGATATCGATTCGACACGATTTTTCGTACCAGCGGGTGAATCGAAATTCATCGGCTTGAATGCGAATTCAGAGGCATTGGGGCCGGGGCGCTATGAGACGACATTGCACATTTTGTCGGACGACGATGATGAGCCCGATTACCAGGAACCCGTCGTGCTGCAAATTTACGGCGGCGAGCTCGCGGAACCCGATATCTCGGTAGCACCCGATACCCTGAATTTTACTGTGACATTAGACAATGCCACAGGGAGTACGACGATGATCCCCGATCAGGAGGACACGAAAATACTATATATCTCTAACAATGGCCAGGGTGAACTGTTTGTAAATTACCAGATCGCGAATGTAGATTGGATCCAATCGATCACTCCGCAGACCTTCCTGCTGGGTCCATCACAGACGAAGCAGGTCGCGTTGCAGGCGGATGCAGCAGGTTTGGCGGTCGGCATTTACGCAGGAACGCTCTATATCTTATCCAACGATCCGGATGAGCCCGTCTTCGAACAGCCTCTGAAGCTTAACGTGAGAGAGTTGGTTAACCATCCGCATATCGTCGTATCGCCGGATACATTGAAATTCGAGGCGCGAATCGGGGAGGCAGTCACCACGGATCAGGAGTCGTTCCTCGTAAGCAACGGGGGCGAAGCCGTGCTCGGCGTGAGCAACATCTCCGGCACACAGACCTGGGTGCAGCAGATCTCGGTGAAGAGCTTCAGTTTGAATCCGCAGGCCAACCGACAGGTGAGCGTTACCGTAGGCATCGGCAGCCTGACCGCCGGGACGTACCAGGGCACGATCCGCATCAACTCGAACGACCCGGATACGCCCATCTATTCGCTGCCGCTGGTGTTCAACGTACTGGCAGCTTATCCCAAATATCCGGACATCGCGGTCACCCCCGATACGCTGAAGTTCGAGGCGCGCATCGGTGAGTCGATCACCACGGATCAGGAGTCGTTCCTCGTAAGCAACGGGGGAGAAGCCGTGCTCAACGTCAGCAATATATCCGGCACTCAGACCTGGGTGCAG
>JAFGOE010000114.1 GCA_016926625.1 Candidatus Zhuqueibacterota bacterium | reverse complement strand
TCCTGCCGATAATCCGGCAGGCGGCGTCACTCCCTTTTGCATCGTGGTCTTCTCGAAGCGAGCGCTCTTGATGCTGCTCATTCGTCCGTCGACTCCGATCGAACGTGCCATGATCACCGCCTCATGGTCGACGATCAGGTGCGATTCATAGGTTAGTGACCGTTCGTCAGGGTCGCTGCCGTCAAGAGTATAGTAAATGGTCTCATGTTTTCGATTGCTGATGGACACTTGGATCGTATCTAAGAAGAGGCTGCCGTTCGGCTCGATCGTCGGAGGAGAGATGAGTCGATCGCTATGAAATGCTCTTGCTTCATTGATATCCAATTTGATAATCTCCCGATCGTACGTCATCAAGCCGTTGGTCTCGGTCTCAACATCGGTGATCTGGGTGTAGACCACGGCGCTAAGACCTGGCTCGTCCTTCAACGCCCAGACCTCGTCGAATAATTGTTCATACCGGTCTCTGAGCTCTTCTCTGCTCTTCAGATTGAGATAGCCCCAATTCTGGATGGTCCATGTATGTCCTGCGATGGGCAGTCCCAATCCACCGAACTCGCCTAACACGGCGGCGCGGGCTTCCTCCGGGTAAGGTGCATCGGGCCCCGGGTAACTGTGTATGTCGATAATATCACCGACGTGCTTATCCGTCCACCCGCTGGCATTGTTCACCAGTCGTGTCGGATCCATCTGCTTGACCAGTGCCGTCAATCGTTCCGTATCGAATTGTCCCCAGCCTTCGTTAAAGACGACCCACATGATGATGGAAGGAAACGGTTGCAGGTTCGTGATCATGGCTTTTAGTTCCTGTTCAAACTGTCGGGCATCTTCGGGAGTCTGGCGATTCACAAAGTTGTCAGGACTCACGCTCGGCATGTCCTGCCAGACCAGCATTCCGAGTTTGTCGCACCAGTAATACCAGCGGAAGGGCTCCACTTTCGTATGTTTGCGGATCATGTTGAATCCGAGTTTTTTCGCCATTTCGATGTCGTATCTTAACGCCTCATCAGTCGGAGCCGTATAGAGGCCGTCGGGCCAGTAACCCTGATCCAGCGGACCGACCTGAAATACAAATTGGTTATTGAGCATCATGCGGGTGATGCCCTGATCGTCTTTGCCCAGGCTGATCTTTCGCATGGCGAAATAGCTTTCCACGCTATCGATTACGTTCCCGTTATCGAGCAATCTGACACGCAGATCGTAAAGCACAGGATTATCCGGAGTCCATAATTTCGCTCCGGATACCGGTATGTGGATTGTATGGTTGATGAGTCCTTCAGCTTCACCGACAAGCTTATCACCGTCTAAGGCTTGAATCGTCGTTCTTAAATCCTTTACATCATGGGAGGTTTGAATTTTGATTTTCAGCATCTGTTCATCGATATCTGGTTGCAATTGTACGGACGTGATATAGTTCTTACCCACAGCCTCCAGCCAGACGGTCTGCCAGATACCAGTGACAGCGGTGTAGAATATGCCTGAAGGGTCGCCTACCTGTTTTCCACGGGGATTCACGCCGTCATCCGTGGGATCGTAAACGTGTACCACCAGCTCATGGAGTTTCTGATCTCCCAGTGCGTCGGTGATATCGAAGCAGAAGGCATCGTAACCACCGCGATGCTGTCCCAACTCAACTTTATTAATCCAGACCCTCGTTTGCCAGTCCACCGCGCCGAAATGGAGCAGCACGCGTTTGCTTTCCCATGTTGCAGGAACGGTGAAACTTCGTCGGTACCAGGCTCGTTGCGCACTCTGCTGCACGCCAGAGAGTGCCGACTCCATGGCGAACGGCACCAGAATCTGTTCCGGAAGTTCGTTGCCGAATGGGGGCGTCTCATCGATATCGGCGATGGCAAACTGCCAGAGACCATTAAGGTTAATCCACTCATCTCGCACCATTTGCGGACGCGGATATTCCTGGTGGACATGATCAGGCGAAACCTCCTCTGCCCACCGGCTCATGATCGGCGCCGATTTCGCCTGCCAATCGCTTTCTGCGGACGAGCAGCTTATGAAGGCGCTCAATACGATTAGCCATATGACATTAAAGATAGCGTGTGTATTCATGATATTTCCTGATTGAAGGTGTTGTTCTGGTTCAGCGTGAATTAGATTTTATCAGATTTCAATAGGGTGTGATTTCGATAACTATTCTACTGCCTTTGCTCTATTTATCATGATGATTGATTTGGTCTATTTGATTCCCATGATCTCAACTGATCGAACGTATTTCTCTAAGCAAATATATGATATTAAATTATCCGAATCAACCTATTTCTGGGCTGATGTGCACACTGCACCTTGCTGAGTGCATCGTCTATGAGGATTCGTTAAAGATAGGGAGGGATAATTTATATTGTTTGAAGGGGACTGCTATTCAGGTATCTGACTCGATTTAAGGGCAGATTCCTAACGTAACTTGATGTTCCCGCAGAATTGACTGAATTGCCACGAGCTTCAGCTCGTGGATATGAATGTAATACAATAAAATTCAATGCTTTAGCCCTGAGTCAAAGATTAAATACAGATGAAAATTCTTACAGATATCGTAATTTGTCCTCTGATTTAATGAAGGCATGCAGAAAAAAAAGAACGCTGGGTCACGGTAAGTCAAGCTGGAATACAATAAGCAACAAAGCCAGATAATCAATATTAAAAATTCTCGTTAAATTTTATCGTTGCATTACTGTTTTTTTTTATTTAAATTATAACGGTACATAAAAAATTTAAGGACATTCGTATGAAAGATACATGGACAGAACAGATAATCAAAGAATTGGAAGATTTACCAATTGTAAAGAAAAAGGCAATCCTGGAATTAATCAAAGATGATTCAAAAAGAATTCCTGGAGACAAAGATTTTAATAAAAAATGGAGAGATGAGCTTTTAAATACGTCCGTCTGGTCCGAAGAGGAAATTGAAGAAATCTACAAAGCTGCGTCTCATATCTTCCATTAAGCAAATAATGGAATACTCGGAGAAGCCTTTAATGAAACTGACACAATGATCTGCAGAAACTGAAGCACCATCGATTTTAACGTCCTGCCACTAAAGAAATAGATTTTGGATTGGAAATCATAATGCTTTAAACATTGAATCCCGCACGAGATTCAAACCGTTGCACTGATTTGGAATTCACAAAAACCGCATATCTCAAACCATTCGGATTTTTTTTATTATTTAAATTGAAAACACGACGATACCTGGATATCCGATAGACGTTAAAAAGGGGGGCTTTCAGAAAATATTTAATATCCGGGCATCTAACATGAAGCAATGCTTCATGTCAGCACTACTGTAAAATATCCACAAATCCTAACCCCAGCAAAACAAAAAAAGCTCACCTACTGGTGAGCTCTATGCGTATGACATCAACTTATGTACGCCCGCCGCGACTTGAACGCGGAACCTACGGATTAGAAGTCCGTTGCTCTATCCAGTTGAGCTACGGGCGCAATGGATGGTGAATTATTAAACAGACCGTCTCTCCCTCCGAAACGAGACGGTCTGTCTGAAACATCAAATATAATAATAATAATATTAAATGTCAATAATTTTCATTCTTACCGATATACTTTTATTACGTGTCGCATCTCAGCCGGCACTGTTCCGAATAATTTCCTCTCATTCACTCCACACGATCTCACCCTTGTCCAGACTCCAGTCCAACCCGAAAAATCCGGCTGCTTTGATGCCTTTCTCCTGATCACTGATCATGTCCGGCGTGAAGATGATGAGATCGCTATAGGAGTAGCCCGGACTCAGGAATGGCCGGCGATCGTTTAATCTCATCCCTACAACACCCGTTCCGGAGACTGCTCCCACTGACGCAATATCACTGCCGGGTCTGGGGCGAATGAACAAGCAGGCCAGATCCTTGCCTTTAAGCTGCTTCTTGCCGACCGTCACTTTGCCGGGCTGTACCTGAACCGGACTATCACCCAATAACACCTTCCAGGCACTGTTGGTCCTGGCATTACCATAGAGGATCACATTGCGATCCGGCTCGAGCTGTGGGTCGAACTCTTTATCCGAAATAACATCGATCGATCCGTTGCCCTGATACCAGAAATGCTCAGCATCGAATCTCGCCTTGGCTAAAGCCCAATTATTTTCCTCCTTCGTTCCCCTGGTACCGTAGACGAACAACACTCGATTGTTAAACGCATCCTTGAACGTCCCATAACGATGGGGTCCTTTCATCGCGGGTGATGGTTTCTCAACGACAGTCCATCCTTCAGCATTTTTCGCAATCCATATACGGTCGCATTCTTTGGGAAGAGGAACCTCGCTTAATGTATCTCCATCGATGGCGAGCGCGACCGGACCGTCTCCCTGAAGAATCGACGTATCAAACGATAAGCGTGCTACATTCTCGGTCGTACCGACGAATCGCCTCATCCCGGGATCGAACCTGATCTTCACCTTACTCAGAGCTAGCTGCTCGCACTGCGCCTCAACCGCCAGCCAATTGTTCTGCGAAGATATGCCCGGACTGGGTGTAATAAATTCAATCTCCCTGATTCTCTCTCTCCCCGGTCTGGCGTGTCTGGCAAAGAAATCGAACAGGGGAGCCCAATCCACACAATCGGATCC
>JAFGOE010000113.1 GCA_016926625.1 Candidatus Zhuqueibacterota bacterium | reverse complement strand
ACATTCTCGGTCGTACCGACGAATCGCCTCATCCCGGGATCGAACCTGACCTTCACCTTACTCATAGCTAGCTGCTCAAATTGCGCTTCAACTGCCAGCCAATTGTTCTGCGAAGATATACCCGGACTGGGTGTAATAAATTCAATCTCTCTAATTCTCTCTTTCCCCGGTCTGGCATGTCTGGCGAAGAAATCAAACAGGGGAGCCCAATCCACACAATCGGATCCCGGTTCGTCGGAAATATCCCACCAGTGCCCCTGTCCCGGCTCCTCATGATAGATGAAGTCCTTGTGAAATTTCTCCAGATGTTCTACCATCTGTCGCGACTGATCCGCGCGCACATTGTCATCATCAGCACCATGAATGATGTAAATTCCCAACTGTTTGTAATTTTCCGCCAATCCGAATGTATTGCTTGGCGAAGTCGGACGCATGATCATCTTCTGCAGAGGCGTCCGCTCCTCGATCCTCTCTCTGACGCGATACGACCAAAAGCTCAGCCAACCCGCACTCGGACCGATGGCAGCGAATCTGTCCGGAAACATTCCTCCGAGATGCCATGTACCATGCCCACCCATGGAATGACCCGTCAAATAGACGCGACTCGGATCGATATTCAGTGTACCCTCAGCGATGTCCAGGACCTCCATGCCATCGGTTCGGCCCCAATCTTCCCAATTAAAACCGTAAGGACGGCGATTGGTGGGGGACACGATGTGCGCCCAGGTCTTGCCGTAATACGAACTCGCCTGATTGATCGCCTCAACACCCGCACCATGCACCGATAATACCAGCGCCTTCGGTTTTTCGGGATCAGGATCCTGAGCCGGATTGATCGCATAATATTGTACACTGCCGTCAATTTGACTGATAAATGTCCGCTTATGCGTCTCGTTTACGTTCTTTGTTCGTAATGTGAGCGTGGCAGAATCTAATATCTCATTCGCTGCATTATATAAGGTCAACTCGACCGGTACATCCCCAGCTTCGGTTGGTGGTTCACCCTGAAGACGGAAACCGATTTTCCTCACCGTCATCGGCTGAATAACCGGGACATCGGTAAGGACGGGTTGATTATCTCCGATTTTAGCCTCAATTTTGAACATCCTCATCGGTTGACGACAGGCGTTGATGATGACTACCGCTCCCCAGATATCGATCGCCTCGCCAACAAGGAAATCAGGCAGCGAGGTGTCCTTGATGTTAATAAGCCCTTTGGAATTAGCTTTAACGAGTCGTGCCTTCAGGCGTCCCGTACGGGTGTTGTAGAATAGAAATTCGTTCTTCCCTTTCTTCAACTGAACCGGCAGCAAGGTGTAGTTAAAATTCGGCTCCCAGGGATCCCATTGGTCCTTGTAACCGTAGCGATTTCCGGTTCGCGCTTCACCGTTCACGTATACCATGTCGTTACCGTTTTCGTCTAATAACATGATCCTGGCTTCATCAGAGTAGACAGAAAAATAAGTATATCCCCCGCGAATCGATCGATCGTTGATCCATCCATTCTCGTCGGCCGAGATCTCCTGCCACACTGCTGTGGTATCACCGATATTTACAATGTCGCCCTGCTGTGGGACTTTCCAGGTTCCCTTCACAAGGGACTCTTCGATCGGATCGATCGGCAACGCCGCACGAGAAAATCGCAACAGATGGATGGTGAGCCCCTTCGTCAGCACAATCTCTTCATCAATTTCCTGTGCTGCGACGTTGACGATGCTGAAATGCATTATTAGTAAAGTGAGTAGCAAACTACTTCTCTGGATCATTTTTTTCATATTCAATTCTCCTCCATAATATATCTTTCAGAAAGGTACGGGTCTTAGAAATATGACATCGAACAAGCATACCTTGCTGAATATACCTCGTAACAATTATTAAGACTTAAGTTATAATCCTTCCACTATTTTTCTAGTGATCTAACATTTAAATAAAACTCAGTGCTATTTACTTCTTCCAGACTCTGCCATCCTGAGCGATATGCCATTGCTGACTGCCATCATTACTTTTAATAATCGCTTCGAATAAACTCGTCGTCCGCTGAATTGTCGGTGGCCACTGAAATCCATCATGCTTCATTTCATCTAATCCAAGATCGCCGATGTCGTCCGTATATTTACCGCTTCTGTTGTAATGATTTCTTTGACGATAATAAATCTGGCGCAGAGCCCATTTTAAATCTTCTTCTTGATGGTATTCAAATTCGTCGATGCCTGTCCCGGCAATCTTTTCGGAAAACTGCACAAAGCCCCACATCTCAGGATAATGCATGTCGATCAAGCCCTGCGGAGACCATACCCAGTTATCTTCCGGAAATGATCTGCCAGTCGCAGGATTGATCTTCTTTTGATATTTTCTATTTTTAACATCCACCTGCCATTCCACACGGGAGAAATTGACCCGCCATTGATCGCCCGATTTGGGCGGTGCGTCCTTGTCGGCACACTCCTTCAAGACGACCCATGGCAGAGCAATCTCCAAATTCCAGCCGTTATCGGTATCGCCGGGACGATTGATGGTGCCGTTTACGTGAACGGCCGACTTCATCCCACCGATATCCCAAAAAAACACTGCCTTGTTATTATCACGGTACGGTTTATCGAGAAACAGGTCCCACTCCGTGCTGAAGGCGTTGATCTCAAGCTCATAGTAACGATGTGTGTCACCATCTGGATCGATGAATACCTCAAAATCGTTGTCGTAAAATATAATCGAATCCCTTTTTTTCAGCGTCGCCCACACGTCCGGTTCTTCCATTTCGGCGAAAATATAGAAATATTGATCGTCCCACAGCATCTTGACCCGGGTACGGAAACGGGGTGCAGGTTTCAGATCACCCTCGATATCCACAAAGTCGTCTGTCCAAATAGCATGTTGCCAGATGGATTCGTTCATTTTACCATCGATCGTAATTTTTTGATCTGACTTGTAACAGACGTATTGTTTGGGATTAAAGGAAATCTGTGGTTCACGGAATGTTTCGCTGGCTGATTCTGTGGCGTCATGATCTTGAGAGGAACACGAGAGGATGAAGATAAAAAGCAAAATGATGAACCGTTGCATGGATTTGGACTCCTTCAGACTAATGGTTAATATATGATTCTGCGTAATATATTGTTACTAAAAGATATTTACCACGAAGCTCACGAAGTATACGAAGCACACGAAGGGTAGGGGGCTTCGTGTGCTTCTTACTCTTCGTGAGCTTCGTGTTAAAATTTTTGAATACGAACTCCATTTTTAAGAAATCTACAGGATAAAGGAAAACACAAATTACAAATCACCCCATCATGACGTCTACCTTACACATCGGCTCATGCGAAATAGGAAGGATGTTAGAATCTATTTTATGACCTTCTACATACACCGCTTTAATCCCCCTCTCAATACCGTCAGGATTCTTGACGTGAACGATGTAACGTGTACCGCGGAAGTCGCGTTCAATACTAAATTCCCTCCAATGTGAAGGGACGACCGGGTCGACGAGCAATCCATGATACGTCGCCCTGATACCCAATATATAATCGATGGCGACCCGATACATCCAGGCAGCGGTACCGGTTTGCCAGGAGTGACTCGCCATGCCCGCTGTCTCATGTTCATCGCTGGTTACATATTGCGGATAGACGTAGGGTTCGCTTTGGTAGATATCAGAATCGACTGAGTTGGGCAGTAACTTTTTATAATAAGTGTACGCCTGATTCCCACGTCCCATCATACACTCCGCCTGGATAGTCCATGTGGTCGGATGACAAAAGACGGCTGCATTTTCCTTTTTCCCGGCGACACAACGGGTGATGAGACCGATATTGGGATCGATATCCCGATAAGCCGGAGCACAGATCTTAGGTCCAAATTTGGTATCCAGATACTTCTTGACGCTATCCATGGCAGTCAGCAATCTATCGCGACTCGAGATCTGGCTTATCACAGCCCATGTCTGCGTGTTCAGAAAGATCTTACCGTACTTGTTACCTTTTGATCCTATTTTGATGTCGTTTGCTCCAAAGGCACGGATGAACCATTCTCCGTCCCAGCAATAGCGGTCGACTGCATCGCGAATCTTATCTCTGATTTTTTCGGTTCGCTGATATGTCTCCTGATCATCGATCTGCTGTAGCAATTCCATCAGATGATTCAGCATAACCACGTAGAACATCCCACCCCAAACACTCTCGCCGCCAGTATCACCGCCTATATAATCGAGCGTATCGTTCCAATCTCCGCGACCGAAGATGGGTAGATGGTGCTTGCCAAGGTTATTCTCCACAAAACCAAGAATTGATGCCAGATGATGACGAATAGTACCTTCTCCGTCGTCGACGTACGGCTCGACCTGCTCAAGTATGCTAAAATCACCTGTTTCCTTAATATAATCTGTGACCGCCAGAATAAACCATAAAGGATCATCGCAATGACGCGTTGTCTCGCCCTGACCATCTCGATAGAAATGATGGTAGACACGCCCTGTCCTGAACATCTGCCTGGCGAGCAGAGAGATCCTTTCCTTTGCTCTGTCAGGCTCTGCGATTGTCACCGCCAGCGTATCCTGAGCCATATCCCTGAATCCGAAACCTCGGCTGATCCCCCAATAATAAAAACTTGCCACGCGGCCAACGTCAAAGGCAACCCGTGCCTGATACGGTGTCCAGTAATTCAGGAAGATATTCGTAGATTCATCAGGAGTCTGCACCGTTACGTGGCTGAACATGTTCTTCCACTTATCGTTTATGCGACTGAGTGCTGCATCAATTTTGTTGATGTCATGATATTTCCTAACATACGATGTTTTTCTGTCTTCGAACTTCGGTTTGGGGATAATTCCCAGATAAAAGACAACCTCCGCTCGATCTCCAGGCTTAATCTGTGCCTTCACGTGTAATGCACCGACTGCATTCCCAAAATCAGTGTCCTTGCATGACAGGATCCCGCGTTCGATGGCAATTGGGTTCTGCTCGTTACGATAGGGGCCTATGAATCGTTCGCGAAGCGTCTCATAGCTTACAATCGGGTGATTTGAAGTAAAAAATACCCACTGGTCCCATGCCTTGTTTTCCTGCTGCTGGGTACCCGTATTTTCGGTTACCCAATAGGTCTTCGTAGCAAATAGCGAATTCAGTTTTTCATCGAAATAAACACGATTGAAGTGCTGGTCATCACATTGATTGATTAGATCGATTAACGCATGACCCAAACTAAATTCTACGTAACTAAAGATAGACAGATTTCGAATCCTGTTTGTGTCATTCCTTAAAACAGTCTTCCAGATTTCCATCTGTTCGTCCAACGGCACAAAAAATAAAACGTCTGAGTCAATACCTTCGACCTTTGCAGTCACCCTGGTGTAGCCGAAACCATGTGTGACCCGGTACGCCTCAAGATGGCGCCCGACCGGCTGCCATGTAAGACTCCAGATTTCACCAGTATCGTCGTCTTTTATGTATATATATTTTCCAGGACGATCATATGGGACGTCATTGATACGATATCGCGTGATTCTGCCATGTAATGGATATTTATGATAACTAATGCCACCACCATTATTGGAAATGGTCGAAAAATACGCCTCATTATAGAGATAATTGATCCAGGGTCTCGGTGTAGCAACGTTCTCGATTATGTATTCTTTTCCATCTTTCCTGAAATTCCCATACTGCATTTAAAATTCCTTTCCGGATCCTGGCAGAAAACTATATGTTGTTGATGCTATCATTTTAGTAGCATATCCATTCAAATGTGCCTTAGATGATACTGGTAAACACAAACTGTAAATAATTAAAGAATGCAATTATTTATGAAAATCATTGCTCAAACCTATGGCCTTATAGCCGCATAGCAGGGGAGGGGTAGTTACCTGTCTGTTATGAAGTCATTGCCGAACGAATCAGTTCATCGATCGTGGTCACTGCTAATCCGACACAGGTGTCTGCCGCACCATAATAAATGTTCACGCGGCTGTCTTTTCTGGCGAATCCGTTTGCATCAACCTCTTCGACGATCGCTCCACTCGGAAATACCACATTCGGTACCTGGCCGGTCAGTTCGTATAGCTCCCTGGGTTCTAATATGTTATATCTGCTTCTGCCGATCACGTTGAGTGGATTTTCGAGGTCTAACAATAGTACTCCGGCCTGATAGATACTGCTGCTGCCAAAATGTTCGGCGATTCCATGGTAAATTTGAATCCATCCCGCTTCGGTCTTGATCGGCGGTGGCCCGGCCCCAACGCGCTCATCCCAGTAATGAAATCGTCCGCTAATAACAGTCCCTGCATAATCCCATTGCATCAAATCGTCCGAGAACGAAAGGCAAATTGCGTTCCCGGATACCGGACCTCCTTCGAGCTGAATGCGGTTGGGACGGTCGAGACGCGCGTATCTACCTTTTATCTTTTCAGGAAATAATACGCCGTTACGATTATCATCTTCGGATACGATGCCTAAAAATTTGAATGTTTGAAAATCGTTCGTTTTCGCCAAACCAAGTCGGCACCCTGAATCCATATCCATCGCAAACATGATATAGTACATACCTTCAAGGTATGTGATCCTCGGATCATAACAATGATAGATAGTTTCTTTTATATGGTCCATTCCCTCAAAATGAACAATCCTGTTTTCGACTTTAAAATGAATGCGATCGCGACCAATGGCGACGAGCATAAACGATTCACGGCCACGATTTTGAACACGAAGCATGAGCAGATAACGATCATAGAACTTGACCGCCCCGGGATTGAATACCGACGTCACATCGATAAGATCAGGGGAAATATCTGGGATGTCTTTTCTGCTAATGATGGGATTATTGATGTATCGGTTCATTTCAATTCTCTTTATCATTCATCTTTTTTCCGTAATCCAGCTTGTTGTCCGTCGTGACCAGCGGGAAAGACGGAACCACTTTTACGAACGGCACATTTTTCTGCGTGACACTCATATCGATCCGAGTCAATTTAATAGCCTCATAGGCATCGATGTCGATTTCGATTACATCTGTATATTTGCTCTGCAATGAATCGACATGATCATTGAGATAATCATCGATCAATTGAATGTAGTTCATCTCAGTAACCGTGTCGGGCAATACCTTTTTAAGTAGTTCATTTTTGTAGTATTGATAGTTCAAATTATCCTGCCACATCGAGACGTTGCGCCTTATTACATTGATCTTATCGTAACCTCGCTTATAGGCTTCGTTTGCCAAATATTTATCTCTGATCATATCCATGATGGCGAACTGTAATTCCTGTCCGAATTCATTGTTCTTTATTCTATTGTTCCGAAAAACGAGCGGATGGGCGTTCAATTCATTGGCAAAATCCTGCACAGTCCAAACCTGACCCTCAAATTTCAGTAACGGCTCGTCATATAAGATCTCTATTTGCGTCTGCAAGTCCTGATATTTTTCAATATCTTCATCCTGTTCCCAATACGATTTTTTCAGCATCTCCTTCTTTTCGGCATCGGTCTGCAGATAAATCGGACCTAACAGATCGGTGATCTTGTAAAACGTGTCCGGCATGAATTCAATGGTCTTGCCTTTCATCACCTTAAGGATGAAATCATCATACAGTTTTACCGCTTCTCGCTGCGTATATTCGTCTGTGACATTACGCCATCTATCTTGAACCATCTGATTCGTTATCGTCGGGCGATCGATCCAACCCATGATCTTCACCATCAGATATTGGTTATCACCGACATTCAACGGACCAACAACCTGATTTTTGATGAGAGGTTCAGAATAAAGCGAATCCAGCACTAGATCGTGTTCATGTCCTGACCACTCGACCTCCCTTTGAGGGAGCGTGTCCAGCCCTGTCAGCTCAAAATAAACATCTTCAAAAGCCTGGCTGTCGACTCTGACTTTCTGATACACCTGATCTGCCAGGTTGCTGTCCGGCAGGTTGAAGTAGGCTATCCTGTACTTTCTGCCTGCGACCCGCATGGTTTTTTTAATTTGTGCCGTATCCAGTTCAACTTTCTCCATGGCCTCCTTCTCGTAAAGCCACTGACGCATGACCTGCTCTTTTCGGCCACGTAGATAAGTCTGAATCCGGTTGCTGCTGATGAAGGCATTGGTGTCGCTGGCCTCGATGGCCATCAGCTTTTCGGCGATCAGCGAATTGAGGACGATCTTCTTGTCCAGATTATGGTTTCCGCGGCAGTAGGGGGGACGTACCGTATATTCCGCGCGCCGAACGAATTCGTCGACCGAGATCGTAGTGTCGCCGATTCTTACCAGGATCTGCTCCTCCGGTTCCGGGGGTTGTTTCTCGGCGCAGGATATAAGGATGAGGATAAGGATTATTCCTGGTTTGAGATAAGATAATGTTTGTTTATTGATCAAATTCATGGTTGTTGGATCCTAAAAAAAGATTCACCACAGAGCACAGAGGACACAGAGCCCTACCCACTGCCTCCCTGATAACTAGATTAATAAAAAAGAACTGATGGTTTTTTAAAAATAGCGCAATTCGTTGAAAAAAGATTCACCACAGAGAGCACGGAGGACACAGAGCCCTGCCCACAGCCTCCCCAAAATAGATTTCTATTTGGGTGGAGCCTCGAGATATTCGAACGCGTACGTGAAAGTGAACGATTCGTTCTGCTTCAACTCTGCGGCGTTTGTCAGGAGTTCGAGATTCATCAGACTGAATCCGGGATTCCACCACGTCCTTAATCGCTCGATCTTCGACGGATCGTACGTTTCCAGCAGTCCGAAATTCGATTCATGATTGAAAAATGCATATCTGCCGCTATCTTTCGCTTCGATCAATAGATGCGCATCCGGTCCCTGCGCACTGACCAGTCCTTTATTAAACACCACCCACTCGTTATTATAATTCACATATCCTGATAAAATTTCATGATCGGTTGTCGTCGTGCCCACATTAATCTCCGGATGAACGATCAGTTGATAGGTCTTAGGATCTTTAGCTCGATGGACTAGTCTCGTCTCGCACGATACCTTATGCGGCTGGTTCTCTGTTAAACTTAACTTGCGTTCGTAAATCGATCCGTCTGGCAATGTTCGCGTCAAAATAACTGTATTGTCTATAACCTTCGCCTCAAAATCGTTCGGTTTGGCCTCATGATCGTAACCCTGAGCGCCCCATTCTTCCATCGTGCCGTACATGAAGTTGTTTTCAAACGCTCCCAGGAAATTGTGCGCGGATGGCTTGTGAAGCATCTCAACGACTTTCCCGTTATTTCGATGATCCACTGTCAAACGCCAGGTGTCGTTTTCAACGACAGCGCCCGGGATCCCTTTAGCATATTCTTCCCTGAGTACAGGCACAAAATCATCGAAACGAGTGCTTTCGTTCGGCATCGTCATTTGGTGCTTGCGGCAAAGTTCAATGTACCGGTCGACAATGTCTTCGTAACCCGCTGGAAACTTTCGTTTAATCATGCCGTCTTCGACTTCTATTTTACGGCCTGCCTCCAACATCGTGCGATAGGCCGTAATCGAGATTTTTTCAACACGACCGCGAATCACCTCATCGTCTGCAAGCGAGAGGGCTTTATTAAAATAGTCGAATATTTTCAACGAAATTTCTCTGTTTAAACCAAGATCAGACGGTTTGGCAAAACAATCGGGATGATATCCGTGCTCATCCATATAATCATGAAGAATTGTAAGGTATTCCATGATGATCGGTGCAGCCTTACCGTAATGCAGCTTGCAGAACTCTTCCGCTTGTTCCCAGCTATCCAGTTCGGGATTCCAGAGACAGCGGGAGATAACATAGTTGCGCAGATCGCTCATCTCGCCCGATGTACCGCCGCCATTCGATTGCATGAACATACCCTTGACATTGTGTTCCGCATAGAACTTGAGATTCGGCCCGATCGCCCGCAAGTTGGGGAAGGGTAGATCATAATATCTGAAATTGGTCAGATACGTCCAGATGTAGATTTGATCGCTGATCTTACTCCACTCAATAAAATCTTTATAAAAGCTTACATTTTTCGGACAATCTGGGTCATCGATAGGGTGGAGGGTACAGCATTCGATGTTAGCCAGCTGTATCTGTACGTTGTCCCTGGGCTTGATCGTCTTCGGTGCTTTACGGGTATACCAGTAAGCCAGAGTGCCGACCTTAATATGCGGATATCTTTCCGCCACTCGATCCGCAATTGTATTGACGAAGGCGAGATGGGCGCCCATCGGTGATTCTTCGAGTTGATTGATCGCTTCACAGTTATCACAGTGGCAGTATGCATCGTTGTCGTTCTGACTGACACTCACATTGGTAAATTGCGGATTACGTTCTATCGCCTTAAATACGGCTTCGGTTACGATGTCGATCACCTCGGGATTCGTCACACACGGTTCAGGCCCGCCACCCCACATGTCGAGACTGCGTTCTCCATTGACCAGAGCGAAATATTCAGGGTGCTCTTTACCATATTGAGAGACTGGTATCTGCTTGTTCAATGAATGGCTGATTAATTGCTGAGACGTGATGCCACCCAGGTGCTCATAGTGCGTCACCGTATTGACCCGTAAGCGAGCGGCGAATTCAGGATGTATCCTGTTTTCTCCAAAATGACTCCACCTGAATGAAAAAACAGGTCGGTAAACGTAATCTTCGCACGGGATACTCAGTTTGCCATTCACTTCAGGGATATGTGTGTGATTATATGTCAGGAATCGTACTCCTAAATAGCGTTCGGCAAACTCATAAACGCCATACAACGTCCCTCTGGACCTGCCACCGGCGATGGCGATGTTATCCCGCGCAATACGGATGTATAAATCCTCTTCTCCCAAATCCTCCATGCTAAAATTAACATTACTCACCTGCATCGCATCACCAGTCCCGATGAAAATATTGTGTTCAGCCTTTGGTGGTTCTTGCGCAATAGGCAATCTAATACCCGTCACCTCGAAGAATATCGATTTAAATTCTTCGGCCGCATAACGCTCACTGGGGATGGCCTCGTCATCGACGACAATCGTCCAATCCTGAAATTGAGCCAGATCGACTCGGTCAGAACCGCAGTAAGTGAATGCTATCATGATAATAAAAAGAGATACAACTAAATATTTTAAATACATATTGAGCCTCTGTTTAGTTTTGATAAAATAGCAAGTCATCCGCAATAGGTCCTTTCTTAAGATTGGGTCCCTGGAGCGATACAACCAGATCATCACCTCCGGTGCATTCAAAGAACGTGACCCTGATGGGATGATATCCTTTCTCCAATGCAATAATCCCGCGTACCTCATGCAAACTGTGCAAGCCATCGTTGTCGACGACAAGTTCATCACCAATATAGAGGCGACTTCCGTCATCGGAGTCGGTGTAGAATACATAGACACCTTGTTCTGGAATATAAATATAGGTGTCGTATTGAAATCCGAAGTACTCTACCTGATTACGCGGAGAGAATTCAAAATTAGGCAGAACACCTTCTTTGATTGGTTCCAGTTCGCTGAAATCGGGCAGGCGATCCCACTCGCCCTCATAATACGCGTATCGAACGCCGGGAGTTGTATTTTTGATCTGTACCGCTGGTAACGGCGCGACTTGCTTAAATTCTCGCTGGAAAACCGGGCTGACCGGTTTACCATCCCTGAAGCATTGCGCGGACAGAATGGCTGACTGCTGAAGACGCACAGACTTTTTTACCAATGGTGATTCCGCTGTCGGATCGGACCCGTCTGTCGTATATCGTATCTCCACATTCTCCCGATCTGAATAAACTGGTACGTCCATCTCGTCGATGAAGATATCAATATCTGCATTTATTTCAGGCGGATGGTAGACATCGAGTTTACCGGTTATGTCCATGACGATCACGCTATTTATCGTATCCGGCGCCGATGCAGGTACGGTAACTGTGATGGCGCCGTCTTGAGATTCAACAGGCAACGACTTTTGTTCTTCATCGGCTAATAGGTAAGCTTTTTCGATTTTGCTATAAATGCCCGGGACTTTCAACTTTCCATCCTCAGGCCAATCGAATACGTGCAGGTACAAGCGTGTCCCATTTTCAAGCGGTTTCTGAGTACAGCGTCCCCAGGAGAGCGATTTAAATGGGCTTGCTTTCGTTCCGTAGATGGACTCTCCATTGACCTTCATCCAGCTACCCATTGCCTGAAGTCGATCGACGCTGGCTTGCGGTATCAATCCTTCGGCAGTCGGTCCGACGTTGAGCAGGAAGTTGCCGCCCTTGGATGCGATATCGGCCAATTTACGGATGAGATCCTCGGTGCTTTTCCAGTTGTGATCGTTTTTATT
>JAFGOE010000112.1 GCA_016926625.1 Candidatus Zhuqueibacterota bacterium | reverse complement strand
CTGACCGGTATATGGACGGCCATCGGTTGCGTGGCGGGTATCATCACGGCATGGGCGGCGCTTGCATGGCGATTAAGAGATGAAGCCGAACACTTTCGCATCAACACGTTTACCGAGTTCATCGGCAAGAAACATCCGGAGTCGGAACGATGGATACGTACGATTGGCAGCATGGTCATCGTATTTTTCTTTTTCTTCTACGTCGGGGCTCAATTTTTAGGGGGCGGCAAAACACTGCACTCGATGTTCCACATCGATCCCCGCTGGGGGATGTTGATCACAGCGCTTATTATCATTCCGTACACCGTGTACGGGGGCTTTCGCAGCGTGGTCTACACCGACGTTATACAGGCGATCGTCATGATCACGGCACTCATCATCGGACCGATAGTCGGTCTGTTCTATATCGCGAACGCACCGAACACATTTGCCAGTTCGGTACCCGAGGCATTACGGCTGGCCGGACCTTCGTACACTTCGCTTGTCAATGCGGCATCCGGATTTGGCATTGGCGTCATTATTCTGGGTGGATTCTCCTGGTTTTTTGGGTACCTTGGAGGACAACCGCAGTTAAGCATGCGGTTCATGGCGATCCGGGATGCCAGGCAGGCGAAACGTGCCCGCAATATCGGTATTGTATGGACGCTGATAGCCTATGTCGGAGCGCTGACGCTCGGTTGGATCGGACTCGCGATTTTCGGGCCGCAAGGTTTACAGGACCCGGAATACGTCATGCCACAGGTGATGCTGACAATCTTTCCGCCGGTGATAGCGGCGATGTTGATTACAGGTGCCATCGCGGCGATGATATCGACGGCGGACTCTTTACTCATCCTGTCAGCAACGGAGCTGTCGGAAAATCTGCTGAAATCCAGGGATAAATGCAATGATGAGCGTACGTCATTGAAGCGTTGCCGGATGGTCACTGCTGTTCTGGCAGCCGTGGCACTCGTGCTGGCATATCTTTCGCCATCGACACTGATCTATACACTCGTCGGATACGTGTGGGCCGGCATTGGAGGTACGTTTTCGGTCGTTATCCTGTACACCCTGTTCTGGAAACGATTCAACGGAGTAGCCGCAATTACTACGATCATCGCGGGAATGGTGTTTACTATCGTGTGGATCAGCACCGGGATGGAGGGAGTTCTTACATCCCGGGTGACCACATTCCTTTTTTCAGTGGTGGTTGCGACTGTGGTGACGGTTTTTACCGGGAAGATCAAATCCGTATCGCTGGAATCATAGTATTCATCGTGTCATTGCGAGGCATTTTTTTCCGAAGCAATCCCTGGCACTGAACCGCAAGGATTTCTTCGGCAATGAACGACGGAGATTGCTTCTCCCGCTCCGCGGGATCGCAATGACAGCATTAAAACTGTCATCACGAAGTGTCTTTTATGTCAAAGCACTCTTTTCTTCAAACGGTAGGGTTTTCCCTGCCACTTCGTGAAGGAGATTGCTTCTCCGGCTCCGCGGGATCGCCATGACAGCATCATATCTGTCGTCGCGAGGCGTTTTTGGGTCATGAAAATCATAACGAACGAAAAACCAGATCTTACGTATAAGAAGAGTGGGTTGTATAAAATGCACTATTCCGTCAACCTATAAGTCAAAAGAAATACGCGACATGAGAATGGCAAAGCATATTTACTACAAATGGATTATACTGTTTCTGATCATCCTGCTATGCACCTGTTCAAAACTAAAGACATTTACGATAGAACCCGGTATCAGTGATATTCCCGGCTGGCCGATGAGCGGCGGGAATCCGCAGCGTACCAACTTCTATCCTGGATCGTTCCGACTCCCTCTGGAACTCGTCTGGGCTGAGAAATTAAACGCAGCGATCGGCAGGACGATTATCGTGGTCGACAGCGTGATCTATTTCGGGACGTTGAATGGAGAATTGAATGCATATGCGATCGCTGACGGTGAGCACCTGAATTCGAGAAAATTTCGCTATCCCCCTACCCCAATGAATATAAACGGGCATTTGATCGTTGCCCTGAGATATGGCGGGAATACGTTGTATCATATCGATCTGAGTCACGGTACGGTGCAATGGTCAGTGAATGCAGGAGATATAGACAGCGAACCGTTATTGACTTCGCAAGGGATCGTCATCGCTTCGCTCTATAATCATGTCGATTTATATACAGCGGACAGGCGAGTCAAATTATGGACATTTAAGACAGAGGATCAAATTCATTCCTCGCCGACACTGGCGGACAGCGATATCATCTTTGGCAGCGATGATGGGTATATCTATTCAATCGACCTTCTCGAAGGGGAATTGAATTGGAAGTTCAGAACAGACGCCAGTGTACAATCGACGGCATCGTATTCTGCTGTTTTGAACAGGGTGTTTATCGGATCCTCGGATAGAAATCTTTACGCATTAAATGCGGCAGATGGCAGCATCGTATGGCACCATGCCTCCTCTGGTCAACTATTAAACGGGATAGCGACCGATGACCTTCATGTCGTGTTCGGTTCAACCGACAGTCGTGTGTATTGCCTCGATGCCGAGACGGGCGATATAAACTGGCAGTTCGCAGCGGAGTCCGTCATCAGTACGAATCCGTTGATCGCGGATGATAAAGTCATCTTCGGCTCGCTCGATCGAAACCTGTACGTCCTGAATTTAGCGGATGGTAGTATGCTGTGGAATAAGGAACTTAAAGGGCGGATACGTACTTCACCTGTCGTATGGGGGGATTATCTGATCTGCGCTTCTGAAGACAGTCACATCTATGTGTTCAGGGCCTCGAGCAGCAGCAAAAATTAGGAGAACTTCGGTAGAAAAATCGATTCGGAAAGATATTTTATGATGATGAAACGCTTTCTGTGCGTATTTTTCGTCATCGAACTCACGAGCAATGTCTTCTCACAGACAGGTTATTTGCACATTGATACGGCTTATGAGCAGCTAACAGTGAGTTTGGATGATCGTATTATCGGATCCAGTGATGATGTTCATGAGATCCCGGTGGGCAACTACACGCTGTCGATCACGAATCCGAATCGCGGATATTGGATGTTTGACGATTACGCATGTCCGATCGAAATAACGGCGCGGGATACGCTCACCATTCACCCGGTATTCACCCGCACACTTTCCATCCGAAGCATGCCGCACGCAGCTCAGGTATATTTTAACGGTAAGCTGATCGGCAGCACACCGTTGTACTATACTTTGACTGATACAACTCGCGGGACCTTCGAGGTGAGCAAAGAAGCCTATCACTCACGTCTGATTGATCTCTCTGACATTCAGACAGGAGGTATCTACCTTTACCTGGATCCGATCTTCGAGATCATGCGGGAACAGCAGGAATCTCTGCATCGGGAACAGAGGGAACACGTGCGGAAAAAGCGCATCGCTTATGCTTACGCGGCATTAGCTGCAGCATCGGGAATTAGTGCTGCCTATTTCAATCATCAATCTGATCTCAAATATCACGCCTATCGTCGTACGGGTGATTTAGAAAAAATGGATCGACTCTATGATCAGTCGATCAAGTATGAAAAGATATCGAAAGCATCATTGGGGATATTTCAGGTCAGTTTCGCACTCTCATTTTATCAACTCATTCAAATCGCTCGCTAGCGCGAATGCGTCATGCTAAAACTTAATTAAAGACAGAGCAAATCGTGCATTACTTCACCAGAGCGATCTTAAGATAGTGATGTTGAGATGAGGCACGTATTTCACAGAAATAGCTCCCATTTTGTACATATAGTCCGTTATCATCTCTCCCATCCCAGGAATCTTCATGATGCTGGCCCTCGATCTTGTATCGATTCTCGAGGATCGTACGGATGAGCTCACCCTTTATATTAAATATCTTTAAGGTTACAGTCGCACTTTTACTTAACGAATAATGTAAACTCGTTGATTCTCGAATGGGATTAAAAGGATTGGGGAAGTTTTTCCCGTCGATGATGACATTAGTTTCGATTTCTTTGTTTTTATCGATTTCTGTATGCACAGTGATCTCTTTAGAATAGGCGCTTTCATTGCCCGCAGTATCATACGCCGTGACGGAAAAAAAATAATCGGTGTCACTCTGCAGATCATTCAGCACATGCGTTGTATACGCACCTACATCGATTTTTTTGATATAGCGGCTCGATTGATATCCATAATACAGATGATATCCGGCGAGATCGTTTTCGGTATTCGGATTCCAGCGCAGCGTGATGGCTCCGGGAAGAAAGAGAGCGAACAGAACACAGCAAAGAAAAGTATTCTTCATATTATTACCATGTTGATGCAGCAGGTTAACGATGTCAATTACGAATAGATATAACATAGCGAAGGTTCAGACAATTACAGCGACTAAAACCTTCGCTATTTTTCGGGGGGCCATCCTATGAAAATAAATTACGATAAATCAAAAATTAAAATCAGGAACCACTTTGATTAGCTAATGTATATTCAGTATAATACGGTGTATCCGTAATGTGTCGCAGATCGTGATTACTCTTCTTTCCGATAAAAAAGCCTAACGCCAGCGCGCTTGCTAAGACGAGTCCAAGAATTGGAGAGAACATGTTTCCGCCCAAAAAGGCTGATCGGTGTTCGCTTGCCGGTCGTGCGTTCCGTGATTCCTGAATCACACGTTGGGCTATCTCCCTCCCCTTCACCATGTCATAACAATTATATAATTCAATCAGTGCGCGTTCCGTTGGTACGATCAATGCAGTTTCATCCGGTACTCCCTTGTCGTAGTTGATTGCCTGATTAACAATGGCAAGCTCAGTCGAGTAGTCAGCAGTACCATAATATTTCATCGAAAGTCGGGCAAAGAAGTCATCACCCGATCGGTCGCTGGTGAACGTATCTTTGACGAAATCGATCACGTAAACGTTAGTCGCCAGAGACAACGCGAGCACAAAGAACAAGGGAACAATCCAATATTTTTTCATCGAGAACTCCGAGGTGCAGGTTAAATTGATTTTGGGAACCACATCGTCGATGAAAAATATAGCAAAACATGTGCCACAACTGAAATGCTAAAATTCATGTATAATTATATTTATTTTATATTATTTATAATTTTTATTTATGTATCTTTATATTTTTCCAATTTATTATATAATGTTTTATAGCTAAGACCTAATATTTTAGCTGCCTTAGTTTTATTATAATTGACCGATTCCAGCGTATTGTCGATAATTTTTCGTTCAGCATCGAGCATCGTTGTCCCAACGGGTAGTGTTATGATATTCGTTTTATCGGGGGAAAGACGGTGCAGATGAGGCGGCAGATGCGATATATTTATTTTGTCGGACTGGCAAAGTACGACGGCTCGTTCGATGATGTTTCTCAGTTCGCGCACATTTCCAGGCCAGGAATATTTCAGGATCACCTCCTGGGTATCTGCAGTAAATCCTATAATATTTTTACGGTTAGCCTGATTAAAATGTTTCAAAAATTCAGACATCAATAACGGGATATCGCTTACTCGTTCTCGGAGCGGAGGCATCTCGATCTCCACGACGCACAGACGATAGTACAAGTCCTCGCGCAATCGTCCTTCCTCAACGACTCTTTTGAGATCTCGGTTGGTGGCTGAAACCACACGGACGTCGACCTCGATCTCCTTTTTGCCGCCAAGACGGCGAAAACGTCGTTCTTCCAGAGCCCGAAGTATCTTCGCTTGTGTATCGAGGGCCATCTCACCTATCTCATCGAGAAACAGTGTACCGTTATGTGCCAATTCGAAGCAGCCTGGTTTTTCGTTCAATGCACCGGTAAATGCACCGCCTTCATGACCGAACAGCTCATTTTCCAAAATATCTTTCGGAAGTGCTGAACAATTGACCGCGATGAACGGACCCGCAGCTCGCCCTCCTCGGTTATGGATCGCTCTGGACGCTAATTCTTTACCGGTTCCGCTCTCGCCCGTTATGATCACGTTCACCGTCGAATCGGCAACGGCCTCGATCATTCTATATACCTCTTGCATCTGCGGCGATTGACCGATCAGGTCTTCATACTGGGTCAGACTCTTCAGTCTCTGTTCCAGCTCATGATATGATTGCAGAAGCCGGTTATGCTCGATTGCCTTGGGTATGATGGAGCGCAACCTGTCCGGTGTGACCGGCTTGGTCAGATAATCGTACGCACCCGCACGCATGGCTTCCACTGCGGTGGAAATAGTACCTTTTCCGGTGATAATGATCACCTCGGTATTTATGTTTTCATGTTGCAGCCGTTCCAGAATCTCGATTCCATTCAGGCCAGGGATGGTGAGGTCGACGAGCAGAAGATTGAAATGATTTTTCTTCGCGAGTTCGAACGCCTTGTTACCGTTATTCGCTATGCTGATCTTGTATCCATCCTCTTCAAGCATCGCTTTAAGTCCCTGCAGAATCGATACTTCATCATCAGCAATTAAGATAGTTGACTCATCTGATTTATTCACTCTATTTCACCTCAAGAAATTTTCTAACATCGATCTTTTTTCTTTGGGATTCGGTTTTCGACAGATAGTTAATGAATCTCATCACGATCTCCTGAACTCGATCTGTTTCATGTCTTACGATATCCAGATGTTTATATATTGCATTATCAGTAATCGACTGTTTTTTCAGTCTCATTTGCAGCACATCGATGTTGATGCCAACCGCATGAATCGGATTTTTTAACTTGTGTGAGAACAGTTCCAATATCTCATTTAACTCACCCTCCGTCATAGCATCCTCCATGTTATTTAAAAATTTGGCGATCAAATCGCGATCAATATCGATTTAACTCCGTATCCATTGTCCTACCTTGCGAATGATCTGATCGGAAGAAAACGGCTTCGACAGGTAGTCGACGCAACCTGCTTCAATTGCCCTGTTTTTATCTTCCTGTTTGGTCCTGGCAGTCATCGCAATTACAGGGATATGTCTAAGTGATTGATTTGATTTAATCGCTCGAGTTGCCTCATAGCCGTCCATCCCCGGCATCATCATGTCCATTAGGATAAGCGCTGGTTTCTCTTTTATCGCTTTCTTTACACCATCCTCCCCGCTATCTGCGATAATTAGCCGATAGCCGATATCATTGAGTATAAATTTCAGAGCATATTGGTTATCGACATTATCATCGACAATCAAGATCTTCACGTTATCGGCTTTCTTTAATTTCGGCACTTCTGATGTGAACGCTTTTTCTGTTATCACGTTTATCCGATCTGCTTGCATGGGCAATAGTAAAGTAAACAACGTACCCTTCCCTTTCTTACTCTGCACCGATATCTCGCCATCGAGCATCTCCCAGTAATTTTTCACGATCGCCAGCCCAAGCCCTGAACCGGTCCCTTTCCTCCTATGATCACGATCTGTTTGACTGTACGGTTGAAAAATTTTATCGATTTCATCACGGTCCATTCCGATACCGCTATCCCTGATAATAAACTTTAAGGAATGCTTCGACTTTTCGTGACTGACCTGAAACGTGATCTTACCACGATCACAGAATTTGACTGCATTTGATAACAGGTTCATGAGCACATGGTCGATCTTATCCTCATCGCTGAAAATGAACTCAGGGACGTCCCTGGCGATGGAGACTTCGAACTTAAGTTTCTTTCTATCGCACAGGGGTTTAATCGTATCGACGATCGTATTGATTTTCCCTTTTAAGGAAAAATAGGAATAGCTTACTTCCATCTTACCCGCTTCCATCCTGCTGAGATTTAAATTGTCATTAATCAATTTCAAGAGTTGCTCACCGTTACGTTTGATGATTTGAAGCTGATGAATTTGATTATGATTCAACTCGCCCGCCATCTTCTTAAGTAATGCGCTGCTGAGAGATAGAATGGAAGTTAAGGGTGTTCTGAACTCATGGGCGATATTCGCGAAGAAGTCGGATTTGGTTTTATTTAACGACTCAAGCTCGCGAGTTCGGGCCTTTAGTGTTTCATACAAATTTACATTTTCGATGACAACAGCCGCTTTTTGAGCAAACATCTCAAGCACTCGGTTTGCTTCTGACTCGAGACGAGCGGACTTTGACGGATCGAAGACGATGATGAAACCGAGGAGTTTTCGTTTGAATTTGATGGGGACGATGAGCGCATCATCATGGCTCCACTTTTGCATCATACGAAGACCATCGGCCAGTTGATCATGAACGTTATCGGTTTTTTTTCCATCTTCCGAGGTGACGTAGTACGATCTACCGATCTGAAAACGCTGGTGTAAGAAATCAAGTGTATGCTTTAATACGGGATCGTGTTTAACAATGAACTGTGTAAAATTTTTAGACGGGATCCCTTTATGACAAATTATCCGAAGATCGGGCATCAATGTAATTACGACACGTTTCCAACCTCTATTATGGATTGTTTGTGCTATATTCGCCAGCGCGTGGGGAAGATCGATATTTAAGATGACATCTTCATCGACTCTTAAGATCTCCTCTAATTGGGACACGTTCTGACCGAGCTCTTTTGTCCGCTGGTCGACCAGCATACCGAGGTTCTGCTCATAGTCGGCCAATCTATTTTCCAGTTCCTTCTGGTCAGTCACATCACGACCCAGACAAATAATCCCGATCATACGATTTTCAACACCGATTAAAGGACGGACGTCCCATCGGCACAGTAAATTCATGCGATTCCGGGTGGTAATTACAGCTTCGTGATTACGGATTACAAAATTGAAAGATGAACTAAATTTGCGATGCATCTCCTCCATATCGGCGAGAAACGAAGGCAGCCGCTTCGAGCTTAATTCTTTTGCCTCATAACCCAATATCTTTCTGCCATGTTCGTTAATATAGGTGCAATTTCCTTGTAGATCGACGACTATCAGGATGTCGTTGATCGTGGAAATTAACGATTCATAGAACACCTGTTGAGATCTATATTCTTCGTCGCGTTTTCTCAATTCGCTTGTCTTCGATTCGATGGCACTTTTCAGATTCTGGGTGTAGGATTTCATCTCCTTTTCGTATTCTTTACGCTCGCTACTTTCCTGCACCGTGAAACGGCCTCCGTTATAAATCCCGAATCGATTTTTTACTGCCAACGCTGTGATATCAACGGGGATTGCCCGACCATCGCGCCGTTTTAGTTCGATCTCAAAACGATGACTCTGGCCTGATTTCCATTTTTCTCGTTCGACTGAGAGTAGCTCCAGATTTTTTCGATCGAACAGGTCCTCCATATTTTTACCCTTCAGGCCTTCAGACGTGATGCCAATCAATTTGCTGAACGAATCATTCGCATAGGTAATAAAGCCATCCTGGTCTGTCGTAAAGATACCTGTATCCATTCCGTTCAAAATTAAGGCATACATGTCCAATTTTTTCATACCGCTGAATAACGAGTCTTCCAGGGATCGTCGCATTTGCAAATCGGCATGAAAAAAGCGCGTATGTTCTTCAAAAGTCGCCCAAACCAATGAGATGACGAATAGAGTCTTATTTACCGATGATACGAGTTCATATAGATCGTTCTGCGCTCTGCTAAGCTGATGCGAAATGATCGATAATAGCAAAAACAAAGCCGCAGCGCTCAGCCAGCCGTATATCGGAAAGGTCATTTTACGATAACGTCGAGCATAATTAATCAATGCGATTAACGCGATCAGGGCGGAAAGAATATTAATAATCTGGTTTAAGCGTGATACCTCTCCTGCTTGCCTGACAAGATATATTGACCCTGCCGCGAGAGCAGTGAAACTAAGCAGGACGGTCAGGATGATCGTGAAAAAATGAACCACTATTTTTTTTCTGGATTGTGTGCTCCCTTCATACAGGGAAGCCAGAAAGATTAAGGAAGCGCTTACGAGTGATGGCAATCCGAACTCGGAGTAAGACTCGCTGTTTTCCACTGGTAAATAGGTGATAAGGGGAATGATATACTGAACAAGCAGCCAGATTACAGGAATTGTTGCGATAAGCATCAGATAGATATAATCGATGGAGCGTTTTAACACGATGAGTCTTATTGAAAACAGGAATAAAACGGCAGACAGTGTCATCGATATGCTGTCGATAGACGCCGCGATGTGATTCGGGATAATCCAGGACATGGAGGTCAATCTCAAATAGGCCAGATTCCCCAACATCAGCGTGGTGATGACGATCAACATGACGAAGCCGATTCTTGTATTATATACTTTTATTCCCGAATCCATAAAATTTATCTTTCATACGCCGCGAAGAGTTACATTACAAGGCTTGAATTCAATATAAGTGAAAATTGAACAAATGTCAATGGTTAAATATGTGAGGTTGAGATAACGAATAACCGAGGTATTTACGAAGTTAACAGGGGAACAGTGAACGGTTTATCTGATGTTTGATGGGGTATAAAGCAACCTGCAAAATCTGCAAAATTATCGTAAAAATATGAAACGATCAGAAAACTGCACCTTCACTATTCCCCTGTCCGATTCATGGCTAAATAAGAATCATTTTGTAATCGTAACCGTTCTGGAGGTGACAGTCACGTAACTCGTGAAAATATTCATCAGGATGTCGAGCCCACAAGCTTCGGTGCGTATCTCGTAATTCTCAGCACCTTCTGCCAGGGTGTTTGTATTCACTTCATTGAGCGGTACCAGTCCCCACAGAATGTACCACTGCCTTGCGGTTTCCTTTTGAAACATCTGAGGTCCCTTGCCGATCGTATGGACGTGAGCAGCGCAACCGATGATAAACAAGAAACACACTAGTAAAGATAAAGCAACAATTTTTTTAAACATACTAAATCCTCCTCATTTAATAACGGGTTATACTCCCAATGGATGATTCTATCGATCTGATCACGTTTGGATACACATTGACGGGTACGATATAATCAATTTGAAACGGATAAGGTGCATGATGTTTTCCGACGAATTTCAAATTAACCGTTTTTTTATCCATCACGATAATCTGATAGAATTTCAGTTGATTGATAACGGAACGACCTTCCTTTTTTATTGTTGAAGCATGATTGATGTGAGCGACTTCAACAAATTCGTTGATGAAATCGTCGAATGAGATAGTCGAATCAATACGCTCGTACGTGGAGATAGCGCACAGGCTGGTGTGAACGCTATCCAGGAACATTTCTCTTACTGTCACCGCATAAGCTGAGGAGTCGTTTTCCGATAAGGTCAATCGATCGTTGAGCTGCGACATGAGTGTCGAATCGATTCGTTTCCAATCGCGTGGCGGAGCAAATTGAATCCCTAACGTCGAATCGATGAACGTTTCAGAAAGCAGATCCGACTGCACCTCGAACGACAGTGTTTCATATCGGTCATCGTCCTTCGATGATCGAGAACAATTTGCGATAAACAGAGCAGAGACCATCAAGGTAAAGGCCATCAATCCGGTAAAAAATTTAAACATGATTTCTCCGAACGTTTGATATAATTACAACATAGATCAAAAATAGTCATTTGTCAAGTAAAAAATTTAATTTGTCGCACGAAGATCAGGAATTACCCCAGGTGGTCGCCCGTCACTCGTATGACGTTTAATTTTATTGTTGATATTTTGGAATTAAAGGTTTAAATTAATGATCATCAAACGGATCGATCCATTTCATTTTCAGATATCGCAAATAACCTGCAGACTGACCCGAACTGCTGAGAAAACAATAAAACCGAAAGGTGTCATGCCGAAAATCTACAAATTATCTTTACACCTGATTTTCTTATTCTTACTATTGATCACGTCAACCTTCTTCATTGCGCGATTTGACATGGATATGGGTTTAGCCCGTGTTTTTTTCAAAAATAATTCATGGTATCTTGGGAATGCACAACCGTGGAAGTTCCTCTATGAATATGGTACCTATCCCATGATCCTCTTCGCAGCATTTTATCTGCTGATGGCAGTAGCAAGTTACAGCATCAAACGCTTCGTTCCGTATCGCAAAGAGGCAGTGTTCTTTTTACTGGTGTTGCTCATCGGGCCTGGACTACTGATCAATAGTGCTTTTAAAGATCATTGGGGGCGACCACGACCCCGCGAGGTAAAGGAATTGGATGGTAAATGGGAGTTCAGGGAGGTGTGGCAACCCGGGGTTTCGGGAAAGGGGAATTCCTTCCCATGTGGTCATTGTTCCATGGGTTTCGCGCTGATATCGTTTTACTTTGCGTATCGAAGAAAGAATAAACTCATTAAATACGCAGCAATCCCGATGACGCTTTTATACGGCGGGTTGATGAGCCTTACCAGAATAATACAGGGAGGTCATTTCCTGAGCGATGCCGTATGGTCTGGCGGAATTGTGTATTTTACCGTAGTGCTCGTCTATTATATACTCTATGAATTCAAACTTCCTGTGCAAAAGTATCTGGAAAACGCGACGCAAACGGGCATTACCTGTCGCCAGCGCGTTACCACGATTGTCTATATTATCCTGGCTTGCACGTTGTTAGGCTTCCTCATCGTCATTCTGAAGCCGCATTACAAGGAATTTCAACACTCGGTCAACGAGGACGGCTCATTTGAAATTCTAAACCTCAGTATAGACAATCAACTGGGTGATATCGAGATCGTGATCGATGAGTTCGACGCACCGTGCAGGATCTATTCAAGCGTAAACGGCTTAGGATATCTGAGAAAAAAGATGATGAGTCAGCTCGTCAAAACGCCTGCATCCGATACGCTTCATATGGCATACACATTACAGGTAGAAGGTTATTTTTTCGAAATCGATGGCAAGACGATCATTTCGTTGGACGACGATTATCGGGTGCTAATCGAAGCTCGAACCGGGGAGGGCGACATCATACTGCATTCGACTGAGCAGGATTCGGTGATTTTATCCTCAAAATTCGATGCTCCAAAGGGGACTATCTATCGATGAAGCAGAGCACTTCCTACGCCTCTATGTCGTAAGGACACAGATGATGACGAATGAAGAACGCTTGCGGTCACGTCAAAGTATCTGGCAGATGATAGAGCGATGCTGGCGGCTCAGTCATGTGGCAGCGTATGGAAAATCAGCGAAAGCTGATGGTGCTTAATTCAAGGATTAGTTGCATTATTTAAATTCTATCGAAAGAAAGATTCATAATAAAAGAAGGACGAATAACATGACATATGAATTATCGACAGACGATTTACATCAATTGGTAAAATCCGTATTCCCGTTATCGAGCGTCGACAGGAATCTGGCAATTTTAGTCGATTTGCCCGACAGCGAAGACGAGGATACGACTGACTGGAAGAATCGCAGACAGATGGCTCGCTCTTGGTATAGCAGTTTACTTACTTGCGCGGAAAAATTGGGACTGGAATCCGTCGATGTCATTTACTATCGAAATGTCCGTAACAACAACGCTGATTTGCCAGAGTACGGATACATCGCGGGGGAGAACATGTCGATCGACACGGCCTCGACAATAAATGATGCGGTGTCGAGACTCAAGTTCGAAGAAATTTTTTCTAACTATCAACTTTTTATCGCCCTGACTCAGTATTCGGCCACGGCGCCATTGAAATTAGGTGCAAAGAGATTCGGATTTCGCGCAGCCACGATGCCGGGCTTCACCGATGACATGATACCTGCATTAAAACTTGACTATGAAACGATCAACGAACGGGTCATGCGAATCAAGGCGTTATTGGATCCAGCGATCGGCATTAAGATACATTTTTCCATCGATAATGGCAAGGAATTTGAGTCTTACTTTGATCTTCGTTTTCGTCAAGCCCATGCGAGTGGTGGACGTTTCCCTGAAAAGGGAACTGCCGGCAATCTTCCGAGCGGCGAAAGTTACATCGTCCCTTATGAAGGGGAGTTAGATGAAAGAAGTCGCTCCCGCGGTATGTTACCGGTACAATTCGACGATGAGATCGTGATCTATGAGATCATAGAAAATGTCGCCCGGTGTGCGATCGGGACAGGCGAGCATGCACAAGAGGAACATCGTAAACTGACCCATGAACCAGCGTACGGCAATATAGCCGAGATAGGCTTTGGGGTATTGAGCGATTTTGGGGTTAAACCAACCGGTTCCATTTTACTCGACGAAAAATTAGGGTTGCATATTGCCTTCGGCCGAAGCGATCATTTCGGCGGTGCAGTCGGGATAAAGGATTTCCGCGATCCGGCGAATGTCGTTCATTTGGATAGAATTTACATCCCTGAGACGCAACCCAGAGTATCAGTCACACGTGCAGTTCTTGAATATACGGACAGGAATGATCTGATCATCATCAGAGACGGACGTTATACAATTTTCTAATGACCCATACACAATAGAAGAGTGTAATGACGAATTTATTTTTTAAAAAAGTCGTTCATCAATAATTCGACTTGACATTACATTCGTTTTTATCTATATTAACTAGAAATCAGATGCAACTGTTGAAGTATACATTTTATAATAGACATCATATCAAATAATTTACAATCGCTGTGCTAATCTCCATAAGGGATTTAAAATGGACATTTACATACGATTAACCTTCAAAGTAGGCAGGATTCGCAGTTGCGCCTTATTCTCATACCTGATTCATAACTCCCACAAACGATGGACTTCGAGATTCACCTACTTGCTTACTTTTCTCTATTTTCCATGAATCTTACGCCCCGGCTCGGTTCATTCGATATTTTTTAATATATAAACCAGTATCTAATCTATTCCTTAATTAATTGGACGTTGTCTTTGAGTTTATGCTCATCGAATCAGCGATCGATATTTTTGAATGATATCCTATTTAAACTTCGAAAAAGGTTGACATGAACTTGGCATTTATTGGCTACGGCAATGTTGGTCAGGGATTAACAGAAATTCTGTTACTGAAACAGCAAGAATTAGAAGACTATTACGGATTCAGTTTTTCTATTGTTGCTGTCGCCACACTGCACAAAGGGTCGGTATATGCTGAAGAAGGTCTGGATGGCGGTACGTTATTGAATCATATCCGTGCCGGAGGTCATTTATCAACACTTACACAGGGCATAAAAGATTTCGGTGTACACGATATCATAAAAAATTCGAACGCGGATGTGATTTTAGAGTTATCCTACACCGACTTCAAGGACGGTGAACCAGCTTGTGCTTATGTTCGTGAGGCATTGAATTGCGGAAAACATGTTGTAACGAGCAACAAGGGGCCTTCACTCTTCCACCATCATGAATTCTCAAAACTTGCCCGTGATAATCACCTCGTCTATGGTTTTGAAGGGACAGTAATGAGTGGCACCCCGGTCGTTAAGACCGCTCTCAAGTGTCTCGCAGGTTGTCGCATTGATCGAATTCGTGGCATCTGGAATGGCACCACCAATTTTATCTTATCGGAGATGGAATCAGGCTGCAGTTTCCAGGGCGCCTTTGATGAGGCGCGAAGACGCGGCTATGTCGAAGCAGATGCGGCTGCTGACGTCGATGGTTGGGATGCTACGGCAAAAGCCATCATCTTAGCCAACAGTGTAATGGGTGGTCATGTCACTATTTCCGATGTAGTCAGGGAGGGGATTGCAGGCATCGATGCCACGATGGTCTCCCAGGCGCTGCAGGAACAAAGTCGCTGGAAGCTGGTCGGAGATATAATACGTACAAACCATGGATTTAATGTTCAAGTTTCTCCGGTTAAATTACCCTATGCAGATCCATTGGCGCAGATTAACGGTACAGCGAACGGTTTAATCTTTGAAACCGACCTGTTAGGGTCCGTCAGCATTTCCGGACCTGGTGCAGGGAGAATACAGACTGGTTATGCTATTTTGAGTGATCTATTAACGATCAAGCATCTATAGGATACACCTGAGTTCCTTATCTCCTTTTCTCATAGAGGGAATTAATTAAAAATCATTATAAACTGACATATAAATAAAAGGGCATTTCGATGGAAGCAACTCAACTGGAACAGATCGTTCTTGAAAATGGAGCAAGCAGAAATGGTATTATCGCGATGTTACAGGAGATCCAGTCCCGCGAGAACTATCTTTCTGAAGACAACTTGTCATATCTTTCGGATCGGCTGGATATTCCATTGATCGACTTGTATGGCATCGCTTCATTCTACAAATCGTTCAGTATGACTCCCGTAGGGGATAACATCATCCATGTGTGTTTAGGGACTGCCTGTCATGTGAGAGGGGCTGAGCCTATTCTGGAGGAAATCGAACGCAAGCTGGATATCAAGGCAGGCGAAACGACTCCTGACAATAAGTTCACCCTGAAGACAGTGAATTGTCTCGGTGCCTGTGCGCTGGGACCTATCGTTCTGATCAACGGCAGATATTTTGGCAACACATCGATGCAGAAAGTAACCGACATATTACAACAATACGGCTACATCGCTGAAGTCGCGCCAGAGACGACATAGCGACCTGCACATAAGGAGTGACGCGTTCGAATTTAAATTCAGACTTTCTGAAACATAGGAGAAAGACAACGGGGGTAATCGATCGTGATGATTTTTACCATTGTATATCCAAACTCAAATTCGCCACCATCATAAATGCGTCCCGAATTTGACCTGGTGAATCAAACAATCAACCATATAACGAGGTTATTCATGGCTAAGCTAAGTATCGAGGACTTAAAGAATCTGAGAGACACGATGTACCGAAAGATGACGAACGAAGAGAATCCTAAAATCATCGTGCACATGGGCACTTGCGGAATCGCTTCAGGTGCTCAGGAGATATATGATACAATCGTAAGAGAGCTCACTCAGGAAAAAATCAACGTGACGCTCAAAACTTCAGGCTGTGCCGGATTATGCAGTCGCGAGCCGATGATTACCATTCAACTGCCCGGCAAGGCTCCGGTAAAATATGCAGACTTAAATCCTAAGAAGGTAATTAAAATTTTGAACCAACATATTCGAAATGGTGTTCCGGTTGCAGACTATGCGTTAGCGATCGGAAGTGAAACGACATATTAATCACGACTTAAAAACAGGAGATTATCTTGGGCAGCAAACGTACCACGATCTATGTATGCATGGGTACCAGCTGTGATGCACGAAAATCCAGGCGGCTTCAAGAAGCGTTTTCGCGTGCGCTAAAGGATAAAGGGCTGCACGACGAGATTGACGTATCCGCGACCTCATGTCTGGGTTATTGTGACGAGGGACCCAATATCTTAATTGAACCAGAAAATTTGATGTACCATAACCTGAATGAAGAGGACGTTCCGTTCTTCATCGAGGAACATTTCATCAAAGGGAACAGATTGGAAAACTACATCCTTGCCCCCGGGAATGGTGAACTCAAAATTCCGGACATGACCGATATCAATTTTTTCAAGCATCAGCGTCTGGTGGTATTGAGAAACAGAGGACGGTTGGAACCTGACAGTATCGATGAGTATATAGCGATGGACGGTTACGCCGCGTTATCAAAAGTATTGGAAGAGTACACGCCTGAATCGATTATCGTGGAGATTATCGACTCGGGATTAAGGGGACGTGGCGGAGCGGGATTTCCCACTGGCAGGAAATGGCAAATTTGCCGTAATGCACCGGGTAATGAAAAATATATAGTCTGCAATGCGGATGAGGGTGATCCGGGTGCATTTATGGATCGCAGCATTTTGGAATCGGATCCGCATGCAGTGATTGAGGGCATGATCATCGGCGCACGAGCCATCGGTGCAAATCAGGGTTTCGTGTACATTCGGGACGAATATCCGCTGGCGGTGCAGAGGATAAAAAAAGCGATTCAGCAGGCTGAGGATTACGGACTGTTAGGCGATCATATTTTAGGCAGTGACTTTAGTTTTACACTCAAAATTGTTCGCGGCGCGGGCGCATTTGTCTGCGGAGAAGAAACGGCATTGCTGGCATCGATAGAGGGAAAAGTGGGGCGACCACGACAGCGTCCGCCTTTCCCGGTCATCAAAGGACTATGGAGAAAACCCACCAACATCAATAATGTTGAAACATGGGCAAATGTTCCGCACATCATACGTAACGGAGCGAAATGGTTCTCCAATATCGGAACAGCGAAGAGCAAGGGAACCAAGATTTTCAGTCTGGTAGGGAAAGTCACCAACACGGGTTTGGTTGAAGTACCTATGGGCATTACCCTGAGGGAGGTTATATTCGACATCGGCGCTGGTATTCCCGGAGATAAAAAATTCAAAGCCGTACAGATCGGCGGGCCCTCGGGCGGTTGTCTTCCGGATAAGATGTTGGACATTCCGATCGATTACGATCAACTGGTACAGGCGGGTGCGATGATGGGATCCGGAGGTTTGATTGTAATGGATGAAACCACCTGTATGGTCGATTTGGCGAAGTATTTTACTAAATTCTTGTATGAAGAATCGTGCGGTAAATGTTGGTCTTGTCGCGAAGGGTTACGGAGGATGTTGGAAATTTTGACTAAAATTACCGAGGGCAAGGCGAAGGAAGAGGATCTGGATACGCTTCGGGATCTGGCCGAGATGACTAAGTATGCTTCGATGTGTGGACTGGGACAAACCGCTGCAAATCCGGTACTTTCCACCCTGAAATATTTTGAGAAAGAGTATATTTTACATGTACGATACAAACGATGTCCCGCCAAAGTTTGCAAGGCACTGATTAATTTCTATGTGATTCCGGAGCGATGCACCGGTTGTATGCGTTGTGTAGCAGCCTGTCCCACCGGCGCCATAACGGGTCCGCGAAGTGAACCGCATAATATCGATCAATCGAAATGTATCAAATGTCGCGCATGTTATGAAATATGTAAATTCAACGCGATCGAAGATGTCATCGTAGACGCGATCGTGATAAAATAGATGAAAAGAGGATTGGTATGATTAAATTTAAACTAAATGGACTGGAAGTACAGGTTGAGGAAGGTACAACGTTGCTGGAGGCGGCGCATTTTTACGGATTCCCGGTCCCGACACTATGCTATCATGAGGGGCTCTCCAATTGGGGTGGCTGCCGCTTATGCATCGTCGAGTTGAAGCAGGGAAATCAATCTCGTATCGTTTCGTCGTGTACCTATCTTGCACAAAACGATCTCAATGTGTTTACCAACTCTGAAAAGGTGGTGAAGATACGCAAGACCATCATCGAAACGATGTTAGCCACTGTACCCACTTCCAAGATTGTACAGGACCTCGCATCGAAGTACGGTGTACACAGAGTGAGGGTCGCCGTTGAGAATAAGGACTGTCTGCTATGCGGGCTGTGTACACGTATGTGTATCGAGCAAATGGATGGTAAAGCCATCGGCCTCGTAGGCAGAGGGGACTCGCTGAAGATTACGACAGCGTTTGATAAGAGGTCTGATACATGCAGATTATGCGGAGGATGCATATACATTTGTCCTGCATGTCAAATCCGTTGTATTGGACCCAATATCGAAAAAGATGGACCGATTTGTAACGCATGCGCCAATCTGGAACCACCATGTTTGGATCAGTTCGAGAACATGATGTGCTACATGGATCCATGCGTCGCATGTGAAATAGGAACCGAAAAACCAGTAAAGAGTAAGCTGTAAACCGTAGGATGGAACTGGTTAAAAAGTTCGGGCAGGAAGGATAGAGTCCATGAACTCAGACGTTGATCTTAACGTCAATCAACATCCATTGAAGGTGAATTAAGAGACAAATAACACCTGGTAAATCATGAAACGTTAATCTTTATAGAGGAGAGGTTCGATGCCATCATTAACTAAAATCAATCGCTCAGCTGCTACCCTGAGTAAAAACAGAACAGAGGATTCAATTAGTCCGTTCAGTGGTATGTGTGTGACCTGTGTCGATGGCTGTGTCGGAATGTGTGAAATCGGGAAGTCAGCCTACAGAGGCCACGAAGTCATCTATCCGCAGCCATTCGGCATGATCACCACAGCTTCGGAAAAGGACTATCCAGTCGATTACTCCCATTTCACGATCCTGGGCACCGCTGTTGGGGCGCATGGAATTGAAGCCGATAGTGATAAGGCCATTTTCCCGAATGTCAGTTTGGAGACAAAGATTGGCGATTTGAAATTCAAATTACCGATCATGATACCCGGATTAGGATCGACCAATATTGCTCACAATAACTGGGAAGGGCTATCAATCGGGACGGCTTTGGCAGGCACAGGGCTCACGATCGGAGAGAACGTGGTCGGCATGGATGTCGAATCAGAAATTGTGAACGGAAAAGTTAAGAAAGCTCCGGAGCTTGATCGTCGTGTAAAAATGTTTCAGAAATGGCAGCAGAACGGATTTGGAGTGATCGTATGTCAGGCAAACGTCGAAGACACACGATTAGGAATCCAGGAGTATGCCATCAGGGAGCTCGGGGTGGAAGCTGTCGAATTAAAGTGGGGTCAAGGCGCGAAGGACATCGGTGGTGAGGTTAAAATTAAAAATTTAGTGAAGGCTCAATTACTTCGGAAAAGAGGGTATGTCGTATTACCCGATCCACTCGATGAAAATGTCGTCAAAGCCTTTGAAGCCGGCGCGTTCAAAGAGTTTGAACGGCATTCGCGCGTTGGTATGGTGACTGAGGAGAGTTTTATCGAACGCGTCGAGGAGTTACGCGCTGCTGGAGCGAAGTACATTTTTCTGAAAACGGGTGCCTATCGACCCGCAGATTTAGCCCGTGCGGTGAGTTATTCATCTAAGGCGAAAATCGATTTGCTGACCGTCGATGGAGCCGGCGGCGGAACAGGCATGAGTCCCTGGCGGATGATGAACGAATGGGGTGTTCCGGCAGTAGAATTGCATTCGCTGCTGTATCAATATGTTGATAAACTCGCTAAACAGGGCAAGCATGTACCGGCGTTAGCCGTAGCCGGTGGATTTACTTTCGAAGACCAGATGTTCAAAGGATTGGCGCTGGGTGCTCCTTATGTTAAATTACTGGGTATGGCCAGGGGCCCGCTCGCTGCAGCCATGGTCGGAAAGACGATCGGAAAACGTATCTATGAAGGGGAATTACCCGTATTCGTAGAACGGTTCGGTAATAATATTGAGGAAATCTTTGTAACGGCGGCAGAGATCAAGAGACATCTGGGCGAAGAGATGTTTAAAGAACTTCCTACCGGTGCCATCGGACTTTACACCTACTTCGAACGGCTTGCTCAGGGCCTGAGACAACTGATGTGCGGTAGTCGTAAATTTACCCTGGCGCATATCGAACGAAATGATATCGCCGCACTTACTCATGAAGCTGCTGAAATCAGTAAAATTACCTATATCATGGACGTCGACAGAGAGGAAGTCGAAAAGATATTAGCCTGACATTGCTCAATTCAAAGCCGGATGAAATCGCTCCGACACATCATCGGAGCGATTTTTCTTTGTGATAAATTAATAAATTACCAGTTGACTTAAATCAATTATTTTTTATCTTTTAATTGTACAGACCTTGGCTATCGTTACAGTGTTTATCACGTCAGGGCTCACATTAAATCAGATGACATTCGATGAGTGTAGAGATAGTAGAAAAAATTGGAGATGTCATTATCTACGGCAATGGCAGTCCCGGAGGCAAAGGGAGCGGTCTCGTCAAAATCAATCAATGTAAGCCGCTGAGATCATCGAAGCTGAAGACGAGAGTGCTATCAACGACGTTTTACGATCGTTTCTTAACGAACAGGGGGAGGTTTGGGGATGAGGAACTTTCGATTATCGGGAAAATACTCGACTCGTTCGGCAGCATTCCAGTGAGCGTCCGGTCCTCTGCTACGAATGAGGCAGTAATCGGTACAAACGGCAACGAGACGGTACATGCCGGGGAATATGCTTCCTTCATGTTGCCCAATAATCATCGAGATGTAACAAAAAGACGAAATCAGCTGATCCAGGCGATCTATCATATTTATCGGGATTTCATCGAAAAATCCGATGGTGCAGACGATGAAAAGATGGCCATCGTCATGAATCCAATCCCTGGAGTTCTCGATGCGACGAACGCCGGATTGATCTATTATCCTCTCGTATCGGGCATAGCGAATTCGTATTTTCCGTATGCACTGAAGAGTCAGAACCCCAATGATGGTTTTGCCAGGATCGCATTCGGCCACGGTTATGCCACTGTGCTCGATGATTTCCCGGTGATATCGGTTGCCACCATCAAGGAACCTATCCCTCTGAAACTCATGGAAAATTTCCAGGTTTATTTCTACGCGATCGATATGACCAGGAACATCTCTTTGCGAGGCCAGGAGCTGGAAACCATGAAGAAACTGCATATCAGCTTCGCTAATCCTTCCTATACGCAGATCCTGGGGACAGACAAGCGTCGCATCACGTTTGAGCGATTAATTGAGGAGGATTTTCTCGGATTTCGAACATCTCTAATGGATCTCATGGATGTGATCTATGCGAAAATTGCTTCTCATTTTCAAATCGAGTTCGTCTTCAATGTCGATATGTGCACCCCTGAAATTTACCGGGGTAATTTTCACATTGTACAGTTGACCGAACTGCCGATGCTTCGTCTCGAAAGCTTTGAAATGCCCAATGTGTACAACAGGTTATATATATCGATCGAGAATCTTCAGGGGCATGGTATAAAGCATCAGATCGCAAAGTCCATCGTGGTCTCACCTTTTATATACAGTAAGAAACAGCATGATCTGGTCCGCAGTACCATAATCGAGATGAATCGTCAGATGAAAGAGACCGGGACACATTATATCATCATCGTTCCTGGCAGGCTGGGGAGCAAAAATCGCGATTGGGGTATCGAGGTCGATTACAAAGATATCGACATGGCTGCGGCGATATTTGAATATGGGGTCGATATCGCCGGTAGATCTGAACCTGTGAGTGATACCAGCGAGGATGCGGGTGGAATTTACGGCAGTCATTTCCTATATATGTTACAGGGTGGCTATGATGAAAATCAGAAACGACTTCGGACGAGGATGTTCGGTACACAAGGAACTCACTTTCTGACCAACATCATCAGTAACAACATCATATATGGCTACATCGTACCGAACAGTGATATGCTTGATCCCTGGTTTTTTTCGTCGTATTCAGGGGACAATCCGTCCTATATACTGGATTTTCCCGAACCGGTATCGATTTATGCCGATTCGATAAATCAAAAATGTATGGTGATATCACAATAAATATGAGCGGCCACTATGTCCGGGATAAATGTCGAAATAAGATCCAGAATCATCAACGCGATTAAAATAACAAACACAGTTATATTCTCGGCCGATGAAGGGATCCGTGCAGTCAAAGACGTTTTACAAGATTATATGCCCTGGATGACGGTTGAAATATATGCTAATCCCTATGACGTAAACTCGTATCGATCTGAGAAGACAACTGTATTTATCCTGGACGATACAGGATCGATATTTATCGATACAGACAGAATCAGAAAAAATAATAACGACTGTAGCATTGTTCTTCTATCAGCGAATGAAACAATTCATACTTCTCCCCCATCAATCGCAGCAGAACTCTATCCGCATACAAAGAAAGCGGACCTTGTTTTCGCCGTCAATACAAAGGATATGTCACCCGAGAAGATCATCACCTCGGTGGTGCGATGTGCGGAGGACAGGATAAACATTTTGAATCGTCCCGAAGTCCGCCGTTACATCTTTCTGATGATCGATGATGAACCGCGGTGGATATCACAATTTTTACCCGTTCTCTATAAGATCATCGGTCTGCGCGCGGATGTAATGGTGACCAGAACATATGAGGAGACAATTAAATTTATCTTTGGCGTAACGAATGAAACGGATATCAGTACGAGCCACCAGGGAATCGGGTATGGCGACGACATCGTTTGTATTATATCCGATATTTTTTTCCCAAAAGGGAACGTACAGAATTACGATTCGGGCCGTTATCTCGTAAAAATCATGAACCAATATTTTCCACGGATTCCAATCATTATCGCTTCAAAATCTCTCGAAGCCTCGACTCTAAAAGACATTGCGTTTATCTTACCGAAAGGAGATCCGGGAAGCCTCGAGACGTTTGACACCTATATTCATGATCTGACAGGCCTGGGTGACTTCATACTGCGAGATTCGGAGGGAGTTGAAAAATATCGTGCGAAAGATATTACGGAAATTTACGATCTGCTCAATGTTGCCCAGGAAGAAACCACGGAAGGATTATTGATAAGAGATTTATTGAATGATTGCGGACACAAGGATTATTTTTCCACCTGGCTCTATATGCACGGCTATAGTGAATTGGGCGATATCCTGCGTCCGAAACGCCATCAGGGTGCGGCGATGATAACACTGCTAAAACGTTATCTTAAACGTGAAATCAATAAAATAAATAAAACGCCTCTAATCATTGACGGGAAGAAGATTTACAGCTTGCCGGAGTTACATGATCTGCTGCAAGAGATCGATCCGGGTAAGATCCAGAAATATTCCGATTATGATCTCTTCTCAACATGGCTCGACAGGTTGGGCTATACTGAATTAGCCGATGAATTCAGGCCTATACATGGTAGCGGTAACAAATTGAAAAACCAACTGCTTCTCTTACTGGAACGGTGGATGAACAAATATCGGAATCGATTCAAACCGCTGTCAGGGGATAACTGATCATGCTGTTAATCTAGCGATTGTGATCCGATCCTACTCGAGTTCGATCAGTGTTTGTCCCGCTTCGACGAGATCACCCTCTGAAAAATTGATGCGTTTCACGATCCCATCGCGGGGTGCAGTGATATTATTTTCCATTTTCATGGCTTCGAGGATCAACAACGACTGTTTTGTCCTGATCTCGTCCCCTTCCTTCACAAACACCTTTAACACTTTACCAGGCATCGGAGTTGTAATGATCGGTGATTCATCGACCAGCAGATGTTCTTTTTTAAAGTCACTGCTTTTCGATTGAATTATTTTCTCCACCTTGAATGACTGGTGGTTTACATGCACATGACTTGCGCCTGGCTCTGTGGTTACGATGGCCTTATAGGACGCGTCTGGGGATCGAAGCATCATTTTATGCGGGTCGATCATGCGATATTCGAATATCATCTCATCGTCATTAATTTTAACCGTGTATACATTGTCCGATTTATTAACCGACACATGAAAAATTTCACCTGATACCGTATATTTGACATGCATGGCGAGTTCCTCTTTACACTAGTTCCCAGTAGCCCAATTGCGTCCATGGATTATAAAGATCCCTTTGCCGCTGCCTTTGCGGAAAATCGTGTTCAGCGTTCATTTCTTGAATAACGGCCGCTGCAACAGCAATTTTTTTAAGGCCATGAACTGGCTTCCAGTCATGATAATGAGATTCGATAAAATCTGTACTCGTTCGACCCTCCCTGAAATCTTTATGATTGACCACATCTTTAAGGAAGGGAAGTTGGTGTTTAACGCCAAGAATGACATAGTCATCGATCGCGGCGATTAATCGTGCGATCGCATCATCTCTCGTTTCACCCCAAACTATCAATTTCGCGAGAATAGGATCGTAATGGATCGAGATATCCAGTCCGGGGAAAAGGGAAGAGTCATTTCTTACCCATGGTCCTGATGGTTGCTGCAGGTAGACGATTCGTCCGGTCGATGGGAGAAAATTCTGTTCCGGATCTTCAGCATAAATGCGACACTCGATTGCATGACCGCGACTGACGATTTCGTTTTGTTTAAGATCGAGCAGCTCGCCAGATGCGATTCGGATCTGTTGTTTAACGAGATCGATGCCCGATACCATCTCGGTTACCGGATGTTCGACCTGCAATCTTGCATTCACTTCCAGAAAATAGAAATCATTATTTCGGTCGATCAGAAACTCGACAGTACCGGCGTTGGTGTAACCAGTCGCCTGAACGACTTTCAGAGCAGTCTCACCCATTTGAGCTCGCAACTCCGGAGTGAGCGCTGTTGATGGCGATTCTTCGATGATTTTCTGATGTCTGCGCTGAATAGAGCATTCGCGCTCACCCAGGTAAACCATGTGCCCATGCTGATCCGCGAGGATCTGAATCTCGACATGTCGCGGCGAACTCATGTATTTTTCAAGATACACCGAATCGTCACCAAATGCGGCCATGGCTTCACGTTTTGCCGATTCGAGTGCAGCGGCCAGATCTGCCTTCTTCTGGACGATGCGCATCCCCTTGCCACCCCCTCCGGCAGATGCTTTCAGCAGCACGGGATAGCCCAACTGATCCGCGTTTTTCATCAAATCTTCAACAGATACCAGCGGCTGAGTCATTCCGGGGATCACCGGAACACCTGCTTTGGCGACGGTTACCCGAGATCGAATTTTATCACCGACTAACATCATGGCTTTAGAACCTGGTCCGATAAAAATTAAATCTTCCTGCTCACATCGTTCGACAAACAGCGGATTTTCTGCGAGAAACCCATAGCCCGGATGAATTGCATCGACGCCGGTCTTTCGAGCGATATCGATCATCCTATCGATATTTAAATAGCTCGCCGCTGCGTTCGCCGGGCCAATCTCATATGCTTCGTCCGCCATTAGTACATGTAAAGCGTTATGATCGACTTCAGAGTAAACGGCGACCGATTGTATACCCAGTTCTCTGCACGCATTGATTACTCTGACGGCAATCTCTCCTCGATTTGCAATTAATATTTTTTTTATCATATCGTGTCATCCTGAGCAGTTATGGCTTTGTCGACTCTTATTAATGACTCCATTTAGGCTTCCTTTTTTCGAAAAAGGCGTTCATCCCTTCCTGTCCCTCATCACTCACCCTCAAATTCGCGATGACTCTGGCAGTATAATCGATGTTCTCCGATAGTGATTTATGAGGTACGTTTGCTAATAGTTCTTTACAAATTTTCAGCGCGGCGGGACTACCTGACATCAGTTGAGATACGGTTTTTTCTACTGCCTCGTCTAACTCATCCTCTGGCACTACCTGGTTAACGAGACCGTACTGGTAAGCCGTATCTGCGTCGATTCGTCGTCCGGTTAAAAACAGCTCGCGACTCTTGTTTTCACCAATTTTGCGTATAATATAGGGAGAGATGCACGCGGGAACGAGTCCCAATCTCACCTCACTCAGGCTAAATTTTGCCTGATTGCTGGCAATAACGATATCGTTCACGGCCGCGAGGCCTGCGCCACCGCCGATCGCAGCACCCTGAACCACAGCGACCGTCGGTATCGACATCGAATAGATGGTATGAAATAGCCTTGCCAGATTTAAAGATTCCTCATAATTCTGTTGGTAAGAATAATGGATAATCCCCTGCATCCATTTCAGATCGGCACCGGCACAGAACGATGTCCCTGTACCTGTCAGGACAACGATGCGGACCTCTTTGTTCTCCGCCAGAAGCTGGTATAAATCCAGCAGTTCGGAGATCATCACTTCGTTAAACGCGTTGTGGATCTGTGGACGATTCAGGTAAATTCGAACGATCTTATCGTTGCTTTCGAATGTAATGGTATTGTATGATCGACTATCTATCATGATATCAATTTCTCCATTAACAGATTACATTCTAAAAATTCCGTATTTTGTCTCAGGGATCGGCGAATTCAGAGACGTCGCGATACCCAGTCCGAGTGCAGCACGGGTATGAATCGGATCGATGATTCCGTCATCCCATAAGTTAGCCGTACTAAAATACGCAGATGACTCCTGATCATATTTTTCGAGTGTGGGTTTTATAAACGCATACTGCTCTTCAGGCGTCATATTTATGCCATTCTTTTGTAAAGACCTGACCTTGACCTGAAGAAGCACGCTGGCGGCCTGTTCACCACCCATCACGCATATCCTGGCATTGGGCCACATCCACAAAAATCTGGGATTGTAGGCACGGCCGCACATCGCGTAGTTGCCCGCGCCGTACGATCCTCCGACGATAATCGTGAACTTGGGCACATCGGCGTTCGCCACTGCGTGCACCAGTTTAGCTCCATCGCTCGCAATCGCGCCATGCTCATACTGCTTACCGACGAT
>JAFGOE010000027.1 GCA_016926625.1 Candidatus Zhuqueibacterota bacterium | reverse complement strand
TTACCACTGGGACTGTCATCGTACGCCATATATGAAGGCAGATTTGGATCGATTTGCAGGGTCGATGATCGGTAGATATAGACGTAACGGATGTAGGCCGGATCGAGTTCGTCGTACACCCTATATTCATAACGCGCGTAATTCCTGGAATCCTTATCATCAATCCAGTCTGAAGGGGAGGCGTAATCTCCTGCATCCTGAGCGATAAATAAAAGTTCCTCATTGCCTTCAAAAATTCCATTCTTCGTCCCAAAATAATAACCCACCTTATTGTCATCTAATTCATCGATCTGCCAGGGAATCTGATGCCAGGTCACGGTGCTGGCATCATAAGCATAGACGAAGATCTCATCGACTGGCGTGGCATCCATCATGTACTGCGACAATTTATTCCCCGTGATGATAATCACTTCCATGTTCCGCAATTCGTCTGCGCTGATCTCACCAATATTCATCAGAAACATCGCGACTAATGCGAGTGTTATAACTACCAGTCTTGATTTCATATTCTTTCCTCCCCAAAAAAAATAGCTACAGATAGAGATACCTGCAGCTATCCTGGTTTAAGTTTTCGATCAGTAACTCCTCCATGATCAATTGGCACTTATATTAGCAAATGTACAGAGAAACAGACTCAGCCATCATCCTCATGCAAGCAACCTCACTCGGATAAACTGCTTTATATTATTTCAAATAAGCCATTCGCCTGGTGGAAACGAATTCCCCCGCTTTCAGACGATAGACATAGATACCCGTAGTCACACGATTACCGGAGTCGTCCTTACCATCCCATGTTTCTGAATGATAACCGGCCGATCGTTTTTCAGATACAAGCGTTCGGATCTTTTCTCCCAGTAAATTATAGATGGCGAGCTCAACCTGCATTTCACTTCCTCCAATATCAGGCAACTCGTAGTCGATGTGAGTCACCGGATTGAACGGATTCGGGTAATTCTGTGCCAGCATGAAATTATCGGGCACCGACAAGGTCACTTTCGCTTCGGGTGAATATGCGAAACTGCCATCGAAATCGACCTGCTTCAAACGATAAAAATACGTACTAGCTGCAGCAGGACGATCGATGTAGGTATACTCGCGCGGTGTTTGAGATGTACCATGGCCCTTGACGAAACCGATGCTGCTCCAGGTCACCCCCTCGCTGTTCTTTCGTTCTATCTGGAATCCATAGTTATTGCTTTCGGACAGCGTCTGCCAGTTCAGTATCACGTCGCCCTTAACTTCAGTCGCCGCGAACGATGCTAACTCCACGGGTATCACACCCTCGACGCTTAAATAGCCATTGTTTTTCACCACGACGGGTGAACCGGTGTTAAAAATGGCTGTCATGAACGCAAGTGTGGTTCCGGATCCATCGGCTCCGTTTACAGCATATTTGATATTGATCAGCGTGCCATCCTCGCTAAGTGCGTTGCTGCCTGACATGATGATGTGCGAACGATTCGAAAAATCATTGAACGCAATATTCGTCCACCCGCTGACGAGCGTATTCGTCGTGGAAATAGAAACCGCATCCAGTACCGTCGGATCAAAGGAGATCATCATGTTGACTGACTTGACCTCTTTTCCGGCGACTTCCGATATCTTGACCGGTACTAAGATCGTATCCAGCGAAGCGGCGGTGGTGTCGGGCAGTGTCAGGACAACGATAGGTGACGTTATCTTCACAAATCCGTTCGCGGTTTCGGCAGCGACACTGAGTACGTTGAATCGAACATCATGGATGTCAATGGTGGTAGTATCACCCACAATACCGATGGCTTTATATTCTATAAACACAAAATCCCCGCTTCCGGAAAGCGATGTATTTCCTGAAATTTCAATGTCAATGCCATTGTCTTTCAAGGTTACATCGTAATTCACCCATGCGGTGGCAATCGTATTGGCCGTGGTTACGCCGGAAAATTGAAGCAGCGACGTATCGTAGCTTAGACTCATCTTCACCGACTTTATCCCTAAACCGGTCACATCATCGATCTGAATGGGTAAATTGAAATTCGATAAAGCCGGTGCAGTGATATTGGGTGCAGAGACGAGGACGTGAATCGGCTCCTGGTACGTCTGACTCTTTCTCACTATAACGAACGGAGTTCTGTATTTCTCTTCGAATCCGGGCATGGCGGCAGGGTCCTGATTCCTCGGCAGATAATACGTCGTATAGGGAACCCCAAGACTTTTCAGCGATTCGCCGGTCTTCAACACACCGATATCTCCCCATGATTGCATATCACCGGTATCCAATCGTCCATCACCCGTTCCTCCCGATGAATCGTCATAAAAGTAGAGTCTCGTATCTCCCTCTGACGCTAGCATATACATGTTTAACATAGATCCAGACTCACCAGTAACAAGCTGCCAATTATTGCGACCTTCTGTTTCGAATACGAGAGACTTATCCACCTCATCAGGCAGTCCGTCGATTAGTACGTCCAAATTAAAATTATTATAGAACATCATGCCACGCGCTTCGGGTGACAGATCGATGGATTGCCGAAAATGAGAGACGTCTACACCCGAGACACTCAGGTTAAAGGAGAGTTCTGCTGTTGCAGAGTAGGGATAATAAGTCATCGGAATAGTGAATGGTAGCGTCGGCTGACCGAATAAGTAGGCCACGAAACTAATTCGTCGTGTAATTCGAACCTTACCGGTTCTGTATTCAATCGTGGGATCTCTTAAAAATTCTTCCGTCTCATCTAATTCCACGATAAAAGCAAATGCTTTAAGCCGTATCTTTAATCGATCGATGAGATCGATGTTGCTGCCACCATTGGCTTCGGGAATCATGAGACTATTCGGGATGCCCAGATCGGTGTGTCTCTCCTCATAACCGGCTGCCGTAATGATATCATTCCCTTTACCTGTCTCCGCCTCCGTGTATTGCATATATCCTTGCACCGTATCCTGCAGCGTTGTGGAGTGATACAGATACAAATAAGCTTGCGCTCCGGGTTCCGTGGCATCACCGACGGTGATTTCAAATCGCGATGAGCTTCTCGAAGATTCATCCTCAATCCATACGTAATCTCCCTCAACCTGATCCCCCATATCGCGAGCCATAAATAGTATCAGATCTCTATTATCCAGGATCTTATTCGGATTTGGTACGAAAACATGCGAGGAATCGTCCCGTTCATCGATCTGTAAAGGGACCTGCTTCCATTCATTCTGCGCTGCATCATAAGAATAGGCAAAGATTTCATTCACCGGAAGTCCCAGGAAACCATCGATAAACTCACCATTTAACATCACGTGCTGGTAGTCACGAGGACTCCCCCAGCGTTCAAAATTATCGTCAGCTGAAACTTTCGAGGTCATGATGAGCGCGATTGACAAGAAGATCAAACCAACCATTTTCCACCGTGACATTGTCAACCCTCCTTTATAGCGTATAGTAAATATAAAATCAATCATCAGCGTAAAGATAGTTTATTAACTCATTGTAATTTTTAGAAATTTAAGTTATTTTTATTAAAATTGCAACAAAATTTTATCCCTACCCAGATTCGCTGCGTTTAGGGAAGATGCTTTCGCCGCAGATAGTAGCTGAAAATCCGTTAAATATTTTTCTTTACTTAAAAAAACGTCCCGAAAGCTTATCAATCGACTCAGCGAGGTGCGCGACTTTTTTTGCTTTGACTAAAGGACGCCGTGTATTGCTTCCATAATTGCTTTTTTCCTACCGGATAGTCGATAAAATCCCAGGACAGCGATTCATCTTCCGCCTTCTGATGAATTGCAGATCGACCTTCGTTTGAATCGTACAGATAATTCAGATCATTTGTTAAAACGCTTGTCTCTAACACATCAGCGATTGTATGATTCCCGAGCGACAGCATCGCCTGGAGCACCTCGGATTTGACACTCCGTTGCGTCATGCGGATCATACCGATCGATTTTAACTGGCGCTCGATATAACGACGGTTCTCCTTCAAGTACGCCTCATCGGCCAGCCCACACCACTGAAACGGCGTGAACGGTTTGGGAATAAACGCGTTCGTGCTGATTGTCAATTCCCGTCCTGGCTTGTTTCCGGAATAGAAAATCGACTTTATCTTTCTGACCGCGTTAATCATGGCGTCGATATCCGCAGCGGTCTCTCCCGGCAATCCCACCAGATAATAGAGTTTCAGATTTTTGATATTCGATTTAGCAATCAACTCGATCGAATCGTAAATGAGTTCGTCCGGAATAGGCTTGTTGATCCGTTTCCGCAGCTCAAAAGAACCTGCCTCCGGAGCGAGTGTGATCGTCTTCACTCCGCCCGTATTCAACACATCAAGGAACGATTCTGATATCGTCTCGAATCGATACGAGGAGAGACCCAACTCATACCCTCCCGTAACCAGATCGCGGCCCAGTTGAACAATCTCCGGGTAATCGCATAACGCCGCTCCGACGAGCCCTATCTTGCGGGTGCCTTGAATATGTTTATCAATAGTAGAGAGTATTACCTCCAATGGGAAAAATCGGACGGGCTGATAGATATGACTCGCCGCGCAGAAACGACAGCGGCGATAGCAACCGCGTCCGACTTCTATCAGAAAAGTATCCTTAAAATGACTGTAGGATGTTACGATCGGCGAATATTGAAGGACTTCTCCATTGTCCTGTTTCCCTGCATGCGCAATCACTACACGATCTCGATCCTTTACTAACGATGAGTAGAAACCAGGAGCCTTGGATAGAGAAGCGACCACCTCATTTTTATCGATAGCAGCAGATTTCCATGATAGTAAACCATCGATCAGCGTGTGCATTTGCGACTCGATCTCACCGAGGAAGAACAGGTCGATAAACGGAGCGATGGGAAGCGGATTGATGAACGTGGCGACGCCGCCAGCGATGACCAACGGATCCCTCACGTGCCTGTCGGCAGCTCGCAGCGAGAGTCCTGCCTGTTGCAGGAATTTCAACATATTGAAGAAATCCATTTCGAACGATACGGAAAAGGCGATCACATCAAATTGAGTAACGAGCTGCCCGGATTCGATGCTGCGTACCGTCTCCTCCAACGACGGGTCGTAAAACGCCCGCTCGCACATAACCAGCGGATGCTCATTGAACAACCGATAAACCGATTGAAAGCCGAGGTTCGCCATACCGACTTCATAGCTGTTCGGATAGACTAACGCGATCCGCAGCGGCGCCTCTTTCTTAATAGTCAGCCGACTCCTCTCGCCGGCCAACAATCGATTCGCATACTGATAAAATGTACGTACCCTGGTGGACATGCTTCTATTTATGCATTCTGCACCACAATGTCAAGTGAATTTTTTATGTGTAGAAATATTTGAATGGCTTCAGGGGAAAAGCACTTTTTATCTGACGCTATGGGATAGCATGCTGTGATCTTTAGCTA